>DUQB01000127.1 GCA_012838035.1 Bacillota bacterium
ATCAGGCCTTTGTGCCGCTTACGGCGCAGCCCGCCATGTTCGGCAGACAATCCGCGGCCGGTGCGTTTTTTGTGGGCGCTGCCGCCGGTACGATGGGGTTCGGCGGCGACAATGCGCTGAGCCTTAATGAAATACGCGTAGGCGTCGCTTCCGGTCGTCTTATGGGCGCCGTTCTCCGGCAAACGCGTGAGTATATGTACCAGACACATGGCGATACGATCTCGGTGTACTCAGCGTACGAGGCTTTTCACGAGCAGCAGCGCCGTTACATGTCCATGGGCGCGGTAATCGGTTTGTTCTCGTCCTTGGGGTTGGTAATTGCAGCCATTAATATCCTCAATCTCATGATGGCGCGCATCTATCGGCGGATTCGCTCCATCGGCATCGCCATATCGCTGGGCGCAGGCCGTAGCGTGATCTTTCGCCAGTTTCTCATAGAAGCGGCGCTGCTCGGAATAATCGGAGCGGTCGTCGGATTAGGGCTATCCTACGGTGGAGTGCGCCTGATCACCAACATAGTAGGCGAAACGGTGACGCAATCGCTCAGGGCGCAGGTTTACGGCATCGGAACGGCACTCTGCATCAGCCTGCTTTTCGGGGTGTATCCGGCGCTGCAAGCGTCACGGATCAACCCGGTGGATGCCCTAAGAGTGGACTAAGCGGATGGAGGAGGGTCGTTAACGATGAGGGATATCTTCTTTTACTCGTTTCGTCTATTTAAGCATAGACCCATCAGGGCCGTCCTGGCGGTCCTGCAGGTAGCGCTGGGCGTGTGGGGCGTCAGCCTCATCCTAAGCGCCAATGTTCACACCCATAGGCAGATCAACCAAGCCGTAGAACGCTACGGTCAAAGGCTCATCGTGATCACCGCGGGTACGGAAACCGTTAACGAGGAAGGCGAGATCCGGCGCAGAACGCGCGACATCTTTCAGCTTGAACATATCAATTTGCTGCGAGAAAGCAGCAATATCCAGGATGCTTATATAGCCGAACCGGTCGGCTATAACTACGGCCTTGTACACAATGGCGAAACCTACCGCCTGCAAGGATTGGTTCAGGCGACCTCGGAGTATATGCGGGCGGCGGGAATCGAGCTGATAGAAGGCAGCTACTTCGCCGGTACCGACGAATTGCAGGGCAACCGCGTCATCGTCATTTCCGAAAGCGTCGCCAAGCAGCTCTTTCCCAACCAGAGCGCTCTCGGCAAGCAAGTTCATATCACTGCGGGAACCATGCAAAGAGCTCTATCGCAACGCAGCAGGTCCCAGCAAAACACGATGCCCTTTGACGTCGTCGGCGTGTTCCGCGATATGGATAAGTTGCAGTCCACGTTTGTGGAGTTCAGCCATGCGGTCATTCCGCTAGGCTCGCATCAGCAGGTACGGGTGGGCGGCGCCAGTCAAGGAAGTATGAGTAGCGGTCCCGTGGCCGCAGCTCCCATAGCCGCAGCGCCTGTAGGAGCATCCTCCTTTGCCGCGCCCTTAACGGCCGCGCCGGCCCCGGCCCTAACCATGCCGTCTGCAGAAGCGGCGCCTCCTCCCGTCACCATCCAGCGAGTCGGCGCCGCAGTGGGTCAACGCTACCGCGAAATCGTCATTGAGGCTGTCCCCGGTCGTCTGCATGCCGCCGCCGATGATGTACGTGTGATCATGTATCCATTCCTCAATCAGGGTGACGAGATCTTCGTGGATTATGTGAAAGATCGCGACGAGCAGTTGTTTAGTACCGCCAATAGAGTCATCACGTTCTTCGGCGGTTTCGGCTTCATTGCCTTGTTCATCAGTGCCGTGGGCATAATGAGTCTGATGTTGGTCACCGTAGTGGAACGGACCAGAGATATCGGTCTGCGCCGGGCCTTAGGGGCGTCAAAGCGTTGGATATGGGCGCAGTTTATGGGCGAAACGCTGGTGATTACCGCGGTAGGCTGCCTTCTGGGCTTTATTGCCGCCGCTTTGTCGGCCAGGTACGTTCTGGAAGAGCTTTTGTTACAAGCTTTTTGGTCCGATCTCGTCCCGTTTTCCGGTCGTCTTACCTTACCTTCCGTCGCATTCTCCTTCTGTATAGCGCTGGTATTAGGACTCCTGGCCGGTATTCTCCCGGCGCGGGAAGCAGCCAACCTGGCGCCTATGGAGGCCTTGCGGGAAGGATAAATGCACCTACCGCAGAGAGAGCCGCCGGTGAAAAGGCTCTACAGCATGGGACCTACCACAGCCTTTTCACCGGTTTGGAACGCTCTAGGCCGCATGCCGCGCACAAAGAAGCCGGAGCGTCTCCACTCCGGCCGGTAAGCGCGATTTTCGGACCCTGACTCTTGTCATTGCTCCATTTGTCTGGCGAGAAAGCCGGCAGCCGTTTCCACCAGCTTCTCTTCGATTGGTCCCACCCCGACACCCTGCTCGTAGGTGCCTAAGATCACCGTCCCGACAGGATCGCCTTCAGCAATAATGGGAGCGACGACCCATGAATGAAAGTTCCAAACCTCATCAGCAGGTGGCGCCGCATCGTCGGAGTCGGGCAACAACAGCGTCCTGCGACTCGTCATACTTTTTTCTATCGCACTGCTTACAGCCTTACCTATCCATTGCTTCCCGACATCGCCGGCGGCCGAGACCACCGCGTCCCTATCGGTAATCAGCGCCACATGGCCTGAGGACTCCGCCAACGATGTCGCATACTCCTGCGCAAAGTCGCTGAGTTCGGCGATAGGTGAATACTTTTTCAGAATCACTTCGCCTTCCCGGTCCACAAAAATCTCTAAAGGATCGCCTTCACGAATGCGCATAGTGCGACGTATTTCTTTGGGAATGACCACTCTCCCCAAATCGTCGATGCGGCGTACGATTCCTGTCGCTTTCACGTTTGGTCCCTCCTAGCGGCGAGAGCCCTTCCGGTGCGGCATCCGCTCGATTACCCGTGCAGGTACCCTGGGGCGCCTAGTACGCACCATAACGCTGCTAGTATGAGAAGGGAAAGATCAACTTATTCACCGTAACGACGCGCGAGCCAGTGGAGCAGTGTGCCAAGCCAGTTGTATCTCTGACAGCACGGCCTCGATTAACGCCGACATCTGTTCTTGCGTCAAACCCCGTGTGCGTAGTTTTACCTGATTCGCCTTAGTCGGCAGTATGAGCACCTGTCCGCGGAACCGCCTGCTCAAATGATTAGCCACATCGCGCGGCATACTTAGGCCGGTGTGCAACTTCAGCGCCACGCCGTCCCGTTCCGTGGAGATGGCGCTGATGCCGATATCCTTCGCCAAGGCCTTAATGCGGGCAATGGCCAACAGATTACCTACAGCCTTAGGCAGCACCCCGAAGCGGTCCATTATCTCATCCTCAAGATCCTGCGCATCGTCCTTGGTGCGCACCGCAATGACTTTTTTGTACAGCTCCACCTTCTGTTGTGAATCCGCCACATACTCATCGGGAATGTAAGCATCAATGGTCAAATCGATGACCGGGTCAGGCGGCTGAGTGACTATCTCGCCGCGCAACTCCTTAATCGATTCTTCCAGCAACTTACAGTAGAGTTCAAAACCAACAGAGGCTATAAATCCGTGTTGCTCCGCCCCGAGCAAATTACCGGCACCGCGAATTTCCAAGTCGCGCATGGCGATCTTAAAGCCTGAGCCCAATTCGGTGAACTCCTTGATGGCCTGCAAACGCTTCTCCGCATCTTCAGAAAGCACCTTATCGCGGCGATAGGTGAAATAGGCGTGGGCGACCCGGTTAGTGCGCCCTACACGCCCCCGTAACTGGTACAATTGCGCCAACCCTAAATAATCCGAGTCGTAAATGATGAGCGTATTGACGTTGCTGATGTCCATGCCCGTTTCGATGATCGTCGTACACAGCAAAACATCATACTCATGCTCGAGGAAGCCAAGCATAACATCCTCTAATTCGTCTTCATCCATCTGACCATGGGCAATGGCAATGCGGGCCTCCGGTACCAAATCTTGCAGCCTGGCCGCCATCCGCTCAATTGTTTGCACGCGGTTATACACGAAGTAGACTTGCCCGTTTCGCCCCATTTCTCGCAAAATGGCTTCGCGCACCAGCTCCTCATCATACTCCACCACATATGTGCGAATGGGGAAGCGATCTTCGGGCGGCGTTTCGATCACGCTCATATCGCGCACGCCTACCAGCGACATATGCAGGGTACGCGGAATCGGCGTAGCTGTAAGCGTCAGCACATCCACGTTCCTAGCGATCTCTTTGAGGCGCTCTTTTTGCATTACGCCGAAACGTTGCTCTTCATCAACCACCATGAGGCCTAAGTCGTGGAATTTCAGATCCTTAGACAACAACCGATGGGTACCGATGACGATATCGACGTCGCCACTGGCCAAGCCCTTGACAATGACGGACTGTTCGGCCTGAGATTGAAAGCGTGACAATACGCGAATTTTAATGGGATAACTGTTAAAGCGCTCTTGGAAGGTGCGTCCGTGCTGCTGCGCCAATATGGTGGTGGGTACCAATACGGCAACTTGCTTACCGTCCATCACCGCTTTAAAAGCCGCTCGCACAGCCACCTCAGTCTTACCGTAGCCCACATCGCCGCATAACAAGCGATCCATAGGCCGCGGCCTTTGCATATCTCGCTTGACTTCCTCAATGGCTCGCAGCTGGTCGGGTGTCTCCTGATACGGAAACGCATCTTCAAACTGCTGCTGCCATACCGTATCGGGCGAAAAAGCATATCCGGGAATAGACTCGCGTTCGGCATACAGCCGGAGCAAACCCTGCGCCATCTCCTGTACGGATTCTTTGACCTTCTTCTTCACCCGCGCCCATTCGGTGCCGCCCAATTTGAACATCTTCGGCGGTTGACCTTCCACGCCGATATACCGTTGCAATAAGTGGACCTGTTCGGTGGGCACGTAGAGTTTATCTTCACCTTGATACTGCACAACCAGGTAGTCTTTGTGTACGCCGGAAATAACCAGCGTATCGACGCCCAGATACTTACCGATGCCGTGATTTTCGTGTACTACGTACTCGCCCGGCTTCAGATCACTAAAGTCCGAGATAAAAGCGCCCTTGTGCTCTTCGTGCCGCGAACGGCGCCGCCGCTTCTGCCGGCCGAAGACCTCGGCGTCGGTAAGGACGACCATGCCTATACTCGGCAGATCACAACCCGTCTCCAGCTGTCCGGTCGTCACCACGATTTTGCCGCGGCTGAGCGCGCCGTTCAGCTCGGGCGCAAAAACGGCATCTACGTCTTCATCACGGAAGACTTCGACTAACCTGCGACCGCGTTGCTCGGTGGAGATGACGAAGCATACATAGAAATGCGAGCGCCGCCACTTTTCCGCCTCTACGGCCAAATGATCGAGTTTGCCGTTAAACTGTTCCGGCGTACGTGACGGAATCGACACCACCCGCACCGGATCGAACCCCGGCGTACGCTTCATCAAGCCGGTGAAGAATACCGTTGAGTGCTTGCGTATCTCTTTGATCAGCTCGTGCCACTTGCAGTAGATCAATTCTTCCTCGGGCAGATTACGGCCTTTCTCCAATAATAAAGCCTGCCGCTCGGCATACTCATGCTCAATTGCTTCGGCATGCTCCGTCACTCTACCTGGTTCATCGATGAAAATGGGGCTGCGGGCGGGCAGATAATCGGCCAATGTCGCCAGTTTGGGGTAGAAGAACGGTTTGTACTGATCGATCCCCTCAAAGAAGATGCCTTCCGCCATTTTCTCCAAATGCGTTTCCGCGCGGTTCAGCAAATTCTGCGCTTCTTCGTGTCGCTCGATGCGGCGCAGCTTAGCCGCCTGACTATGCACCGCGGTCCGGATTTTCTCCAGCACCATTTGGCGATCTTCCGGAGGATAGAGGAATTCCCGGGCTGGTGTCAGCCGCACTTGGGAAACGGACTCCGTGGAACGTTGATTCAGGGGGTTAAACAGACGAATGCTATCGACTTCATCGTCGAAGAGCTCTATGCGGACCGGTTGTACTATTGTGAAGGGGAACACGTCGATAATACCGCCGCGAATACTAAACTGTCCGGCAGCTTCCACCCGCTCTACGCGTCTATAACCCATCCGGACCAGCTTGGCCCCAAGCTCAGTGAGATCGACGCGGCTTTCCATGTCGATGGAGACCAAATCGGCAAACATAGCCTCTTTAGGGATGAGCTTCTCTGAGAGAGCCTGTATAGAAGTGACCACCAACACGGGCTGTTCGCCTGCCAACCGATCAAAGACCGTCATGCGATCGCGAGTCAGTTCGAAGCTGCGAGTCACTTCCTCGTGCGGGAGCGTCTCTAAAGCCGGAAACAGCTGTACATACTCTGTTCCGAGCAGCGTAATCAGATCGGTGCCTAGCCGTTCCGCCTGATACGTACTATAGGTGAGCAAGAGAAACGGCGCCGGATCTTCCTGCATTCGTTCCCAAAACAACGCCGCTATATACAAACTTTTCTGACTTCCGGACAACCCGTTTACCAGTTGCTCACTCCGCGGCCGAGCCAATACATCTCTTATCTGAATATACTCTTTTGACTGGCTAACAACTCCAAGGAGTGCTTCTATCGCCAAACAACGCGCCCCCCCAAACGTTCACAACCGAACAGTCGATACGTACTACCGCTGTTGCATCCGCAGGTGTTTGCATGTGACCTTAGAGCCGAGCGTACAGCTGTAGAAGCGCGCGCCACTCTTACAGGCCTGCTTTTATTGCATCCTTTGTAGTTCCATACGCCTTGGCCGGCATCTTAACCCACCGTCCCGAGCCCAATTCGCTTGCCCGACATGTACAAGCAATGCGGCCTGCGTTTTAAAGGCGCCGTTACTTGAAATAAGCCTGCCGCTCTAAAAGGCACAGTACCGCCCATATCGCAGTGTCGGCGACATGAGCGTTTGGGCGCCGTAGAGCTCAGCTCACATTGGGGACAAAAGCCCACTTTGGTATAAGTATATGTTTCAAGGAAACGAACGTCAACCGTACGAACCGTTTGAGCTAAGGCTATGCATTCCAAACAACACGCCCAGCTAAGCCAAACCGGCGATATGATCGACCGTATGGTGGGTAGAACTTATCTCTAAAGCGATATTAATAAAAGCAATACTCTTGTACCAACTAAGGCCGGCACTCTCCGACTCAACATAGAAACCGGTATGGCCGGTAATGGGCTTGCCGGCGCCGCGACGCATCCGCTGCGCATTGCGTCGACCATTTTGGAACATAACTGCAAATATGGGCAGCCATAGCCGTTGCGCCGCCGACTAAGAATGCTGAGCGGAACTCCTTCCCGCAGCATCGGTACTCCCACCGGCCGAGTTTGCAGAACCCGGCTCGGCGGAAACAGAGGGCGGATCTTGGCTTTCAGGCCGACGTGCGTTCACCTTGGCCATCACCTTATCAATACCATAGGCTGCCCATTCCATAACGGCGTCAACCGCATTCCGACATGCAGTTTCTACTAATGCGCACTCCGCATCAGCAAATTTGGACAGCACATAATCGGCGCCTGCCCAACCTGCAGGGACCGCACCGATACCAAAGCGCAGACGCGCAAAAGAGTCCGTGCCCAGATAGTGTATGATGGATCGCATGCCGTTATGCCCTGCGGCGCTCCCCCGTGCCCGCACACGCAAGCGACCCGGAGGCAAGTCCAAATCATCGTAGATAATCAGCAAGTCGGGTAAAGCTATGCGGTAATAATCCACCAAAGCTCGCACCGCCCTGCCGCTGTCATTCATATAAGTTTGCGGTTTGGCTAAAAGCAGCTTACCGTGTGATGTTATGCAACGCCCGGTAAGGCTGTGCGCTTCCGCCTTGTTTATCTTGACTTGCAACTCATCCGCCAACATATCGACAATACGAAAACCAATATTATGCCGGGTTTCCCGATAGCGCTCCTCCGGGTTACCCAAACCCACAATCAGCTTCAAAAGAAGAGAACCTCCACATCATGCATTACCGCATCAGGCATCGGCCTGGGAGCCTGCACATAGTGCCCCGCTCCGCATGGACAATCCGGCGCTCCCTTAGGAGTACGCTATCAGGAAACCGCACCGACGTGGGATATCTGGTTACAAACAGACTCCTGGCCGGAAACGGACGGCTTTACTGCTCAGCCTCATCGTCATCGGCCTTAGCCCCGATAACCTCGGGTTCAGCCGCTTCTTCATCCTCTTCGGCAGCAGGCTCTTCTTCCGCCACCTTAGCGACGGTAGCCGATACGACGACAGCCTCCGGATCGGTGACCAACGCTACACCTGCGGGCAATGCCAGTTCTTCCACCTTAATGACTTCACCAATTTGCAGAGCGGAAACATCCAGCTCAATACCCTCGGGTATGTCCGTAGGCAGACAACGGACTTCCACTTCGCGCAGACTATATACCAAGACACGGTGAGTATCGCCCGCTTGTTCCCCTATAAAGCTGATGGGTACAAGAACTTGGATCTCCTGGGTAAGATCAACGGCGTTGAAATCGACGTGCAAGATGCTGTCGCTGACCGGCTTACGCTGGACTTCCTTAATCAATACAGGAGTCTTCTTGCCGTTGATGATGAGATCGACCAAGCGACCCTCCGCTCCTTGCGCAAGGAGACGTCTCATCTCTCTTTCATCGACTGCTACGCTGGTAGCCGCCTTACCTTGGCCATAGACCACTGCCGGGACTTTGCCGGAGTCTCTTACCGCACGCAGGTGCGCTTTACCTAGTACACTTCGTTCTACAGCCTGGATTGCCGGATTTGCCATCACAACCATCCCTTCTATACCTTAGCATACTGCATTAGCGTGCCCTGTCGGCCGGAATTCACCATACAGCGCAACCTAATCGGATGTTTGCACCGTTAGGTCGCCGCCGGACTGCTGCCCACCACATGGTAATAGACTGCGCATGCTTTGCAGTACAGCCTATTACATGGGTTGTTTACCCATAAAGGCCAAGTTTTAGTCCCTATGGACTTGCAACTACCTTAGAAAACCGCTTCGTCGCGAAGCAGGCTGTGCCGACCCCCTCTACTTTTCCGTAACTTGTAGCAGGCAGTGACCTTACGCATATTCCAGTTGATCAAAAAGTAAGGTCCTTAATCGAATAAGTAGCTTACCGAAACTTCATCAACAATGCGCCGAATGGCTTCACCGAACAATGGGGCTACAGATAAAATCTTAAGTTTACTAATTCGCTTCTCCGGAGGAACCGGTATGGTATTCGTAGCTACCACTTCCGCCAGAGACGAGTTCTCCAGACGCTCCGCCGCCGGATGTGAAAACACCGGGTGGCTACAACAAGCATAAACAGCCTTGGCTCCCTCGCGCATCAACGCTTCGGCACCGTTCACAATGGTGCCGCCGGTATCGATGATGTCGTCGACCATAATACAGGTTGCGTCGCGCACATTACCAATTACATGCATGACTTCCGATACATTTTGCTCTGGGCGTCGTTTGTCGATAATGGCTAAAGGAGCATGCAAGCGCTCGGATATCTGCCTGGCTCTGGTTACGCCGCCTACATCGGGAGATACGACTACTACATTATCTAATTGCTTATCGTGGAAGTACTGAGCTAGAATGGGCATCCCGCGCAAGTTGTCTACCGGGATATCGAAGAAACCTTGAATCTGGCCTGCATGTAAATCCATGGTCAGCACGCGATCGGCACCTGCCGCTTCGAGCAGGTTGGCTACCAGCTTGGCGCAGATCGGATCGCGGGGCTTGTTCTTGCGATCTTGCCGAGCGTAACCATAGTAGGGGACAACCGCCGCGATATGTTTGGCGGAAGCGCGTTTAAATGCGTCGATCATCACCAACAATTCCATCAGATTGGAATCGGCCGGTGCGCATGTGGGTTGAATCACAAATACTTCGCAGCCGCGTACGGTTTCGTCAATGCGGAGATTAATTTCACCATCACGAAAACGATTGACTACGGCGCGTCCCATATCTAATCCAAGGTGCTCCGCAATCTCATACGCCAAAGTGGGATTGGCAGTCCCAGTAAAAATTTTAACTTTCTTACCGTCCATCTGGCAATTCATCTCCCATTCTGCATACAGAACCCTTTATAATACTTCCAGGCGGCACTACCGTGCCGGTTGCAAGTGAAACAAAAGGACCAATCTGAGCTTTGGCTCCGACCTCACAGCGCGTCAGTTCGGCTACCTTAACGGACACTTCGTCATCAAGTCGTGAATCCGAAATAAAGCAATGCGGTCCAATTGTAGACTTCTCGCCGATTCGAGTATCCCCTGCGAGATATGTAAAAGGATAGATCACCGTATCGCTACCTACTTTTACCTGCGCTTCCACGTAGGTGGCGCTCGGATCGATCACTGTGACGCCCGACAGCATCATCTGATTTAATACGCGCTCGCGCATCAGTCTATCGACTTCCGCCAATTGGACTCGGTCGTTGATACCCAGCGCCTCTTGCGGGTACGGAACCGCCATGGCGCCCACCTGTAACCCTTCGGCACGCAAAATGCCTATTACGTCGGTAAGATAGAACTCCCCTTGCGCATTCCCCGTACCGATCCGGGCCAAGGCGTCGAACAAATGCGCGCCTGAAAAAGCATACATACCCGTATTGATTTCCCGCACCTCGCGCTCGGCCGTCGTCGCATCTTTATGTTCTACAATGCGCAAAACATTGCCTGCCTCATCGCGCATAACCCGGCCGTATCCGGCGGGATTTTCCAACACGGCTGTGAGGACCGTAGCCGCCAAGCGGCGCTCCTTATGATACTTTACCAGATTATGTAAGGTCTCGGCTTGCAGCAAGGGAGCATCGCCGTTGGCCACAATGACGATACCGGAATAGTCCGCCAGCAGCGACTTGGTTTGCATGACGGCATGCCCGGTACCCAACTGCTTGGCTTGCAACGCATACTCTATGCGATCGCCGAAGCATTGCTTAACCCGTTCGCTTTGGTGCCCGACCACGGCGACAATCCGATCGGCCCCGGCCTGCTCCAAAGCGTCGATTACATAAGCCACCATAGGCCGCCCACAAACCGGATGCAACACCTTAACCAGATCCGATTTCATGCGCGTGCCCAAACCGGCTGCCAGTATGACTCCTACCATACCCGCCATCCTATCACCTCGTAGCATCTGAAGCGCATACCATTCACATGTGGAACCATATTAATCATACCACAGATAGTTGCTCGGCAAAGAAGGGTACGGCATCTCGTCTCACTAGTATCCATTGTTGGACAAGCTTTGTGGTACCCAAAACCAAAGCGCTCGTGCAAAGGGAGCATGTGCATATGCATTACGAATACGAGTATGCCTACAAAGCGCGCACCGGTTGGGCCATCTGTCTGCAAGCCGCCATTCAGGCCGGTATAAGCGCATCCGCCCTGCGTCAGGCCATAATGATCCATCATGCCCGGCAACAAACAGCGTTTGAAGCAACCCGCGCATGGGATCCCTGGCAGGAGTGGAGTTTTTGCTTGCGCAGCACCGGCTTGCCCGCAGCCGAAATTAATCGAGTTAAACAACATTACTTTCAAATGTTAGCCCATCTGACCCCCGGAGCTCAACCGCGATAACCTAGCGCAAACAATCGGATCACAGCCTTAAAACGCCCCTCAGCGCGTTTTTCAGCCGCTGAAGCCAAAAAACAACCACCTACCGCAAGTGAGTAGGTGGTTGTTCGGTGTGGCTGAGGAGCCAGGATTCGAACCTGGAAAAGCAGCTCCAAAGGCTGCCGTGATACCATTTCACTACTCCCCAACGGCATAGGCTAAAAGCTTCTGCCTACGAGACATGTATCAGTATAGCATTATGCAACCGACATCGTCAACCTGCAATAAACTGGAAAAGCACCGGCGATAAAGATCTGTTAACATCGGCTTGCCTGCAGCATCTTACGCTTGACCGCTTTGCGCCAAGCTCTGTACCCACTTACTTGGCCGTACGAGTACGCGGCGCGCTTGGTCATCCACCTGTTCCAGAACAACCAGCGACTCATATTCCGGAACCAGCTTATGTTCAGGCACTTCGGTCTCCACCAATACCCCGATGCCGACCACTTGCGCATGTAACTCGCCCACCAAGTCCACCAAGCCCCGCGCCGATCCCCCGGCTTTCATAAAGTCGTCTATAATAAGTACCCGCTGATCCGGTTGGAGCGCGCGGCGAGAAAGAGACATCGTCTCTATACGCTTGGCCGAACCGGAAACGTAGTTCATGGTAACGACGGTACCTTCAGTTACTCGGCTGGTGCGCCGCACAATGGCCAGCGGCACATTGAACGCCCGCGCCGTCATCATGGCGATCGGAATACCGCGCGTCTCTACGGTGACAACCACATCCGGCTCCACCTGAGCAAACCGAGTGGCAAAAATCTCCCCTACTCGCGTCATCAGGGTAGGCGACGAAGTAATGTCCGACATGTATAGAAAGCCACCGGCTAAAATGCGTTGCGGATCGGCCAAATCTTTGCAGATTTCATCGACGGTTTCAACAATGGCGTGATCCCAAAGGAACGGGATGTATCGCACCCCTCCGGCAGCTCCGGTTAAGGTTTCAATTTTACCCAAATGCATTTGCGAAAAGACATCGCGAATAATGGATAGATCCTCGCTGATCGTCGATTTAGCCGCGCCGAAGCGCTCTCCGAACTCAGATAAGGAGATTACGCAACTGGGGCGGTCAATCAGCATTTTAGCGACTGCGGCTATACGTTCACTACGGCGCATAGTGCATCACCTCCTTAATAAGTTACCTCCGGCGCAACAACTCTGTCGGATTACCGTTTTAGGCATCGGATTTCCGCGGCAGTACAGCCAGGGCCAGTTCCAAATCGCTCGGTTTATCCACATCGATGCCTACTTCCGGGTACGGTGAAACGATACCGACGCCTTTGAAGCCCATGTTCCGCTCTACCCGCGCCTCAATCTCCTTGATGGAGAGCTTGTTTGTCATCATGTGTACAAAGGACTTGAAACCTAGTAGACGAGCCAACTGCCAAGGTTTTTTGCGCATCATGATCGCCTTGATGATTAAGTGTTGCTTATGTTCAACAAACTCCGGCGACAGCAACACCAGGTTGCCGCCGGTAAAAATGCCTTCCTGCAGCGTTACGTATGTGCGATGCACGCCGGGGTACTTCCGTTCATTGACCTCTTTCGTGGTGATGGGATAGTAGACGTCAGCCTCTACCGCATCGCAACGGCGGATAAAATCTTGGATTGCTTCAGGCGCAATGAGCGGGATATCGGAGGTGACGATGAGCACCTTGGCATCCGATTGCAGCGAGTCGATGCCCAAGCGCAGGTTGTCGAACATGGTCTCTCCGCAGCGAACATACTCGATGTCGGGCGTGCGGACATGCGCCGCCAAGCAATCCGGTCCAACGACCACTATGCGATCGATTTCTTCACATCCGCGTAGGGCAGCCAAAACGTAATCTAACATCACCCTACCATGAATATCGATCAATGCTTCATATTCCGCCGGGTCGGCCTGTTGTAACTTTCCGTCGTTTTTGGCCCCTGCCAAGACTACAGCATCTATTCGCATCTACTTATTCCGCTTCCCTTTTTTCTCTTCTGCTGCCAAAAGACTCATTAGGCTATTCTCAGCGCTTTGAATATGCTCCTGTGACAAACGGCGGCTGAGCGCAGGATCACGCGTGGCCAGAGCCTCAACCAACACCCGGTGTTCCTCCAAAGCTATTTTCATGCGGGCAGGGTGTGTCATGGTTTTAGTGCGGAAGCGCTGAATTTGCTCCCTTAACAGGCTAATGAGTTGAGACAGCCTCTCGTTGCGGCTCGATGCGTACAGGGTTTCATGAAAACGCGTATCGATCTCGACTATGGCCTCCAGATCCTTCTTCTCAATCACTGCGGCCAACTCCACCAACAAGCGTTCCATGCTCTCAATTTCGTCTTCAGTAGCCCGCTCGGCGGCCAGTTCTGCAGCCAAGCCTTCCAGTGCGCCTCTGATCTCAAATACGTCGGAGATCTCTTTCAATGTGATGTCCGCCACATAAGCGCCTTTGCGCGGTATCATCACAACAAAACCCTCAAGCTCCAGCTTGCGAATGGCCTCTCGTACGGGAGTGCGACTGACGCCCAACTCATCCGCCAGCTGAATCTCCATCAAGCGCTCGCCCGGCTGGAGTCTACCGTGAATAATGGCCTCACGCAAAGCTTCAAAGACCAACTCGCGCAAAGGGCGATAACTATCCAGCTTAATTAGCTCTAACCGACCGCTCATTACTCTGTTTCCCCCCTAAATCGCAACATCCCCACCAGACCCAGCCGGCATGCGTTCGCATCGTGTCGGCCAGAGCCTCGGCTTCTGTCGCATCGGCAGCCAACGCATATACCGTGGACCCGCTGCCGCTCACTTGAACACCTAACGCGCCTGCTTCCCTAAAGGCCTCGATCAGCCGAGTAATTGCCGGTGAAACCCGTTTTGCAGCTTCCGCCAAATCGTTATCCAAGTAGCGGCTCGCTGCGGCTACCCCCGCCGTATGCAGCACGTAAATCAGACGACCGCAACGTTCTCCCAAAGGATCCGGCAGCGGTATGTTTCCAGCCGCTCTCATAGCCGCCAACTCCCGATAAACCTGCGCCGTACTGGTCGGTACGTCGGGATTGGCCAAGCAGAGCCAAAACATAGGCAAGCGCAGCGGCGTAATGATTTCTCCCCGTCCGCTGCCTAATGCAGCTCCGCCTTTGAGAAAGAAGGCTACATCGGAACCTAACTGAGTAGCGAGAGCGTATACCAGCTCGTGATTATCTACATCCCATAGGCGAGCCAAAGCCAAAAGCGTGGCGGCGGCATCGGAGCTGCCGCCTCCTAAGCCCGCCGCGACGGGAATATGCTTTTCCAACCCGATGCTTACGCCGGCCTTGGATTTTCCCATGGCCTGTGCAAACAAACGCGCCGCCCGCCAGACCAAATTGGCTTGCCCGCCGTCCAATCGACCACCTTCGGCCTGAGGACCTGAAACAATCAATTCAATATCGGTGTCTGCCTCCCGGACCGTTATCTTATCGTAGAGAGCTATGGTCTGCAAGACCGTAGCCACTTCATGATAACCATCCTTACGAGGTGCGCCGACCTCAAGCGCTAAGTTAATTTTAGCCGGGGCCAGGACAGTCAACACTGTGTACAACACCCTTCAGATTCCAGCTGTGGTATAGGCTGTCTGAAGAGTCATTCTCCGAACAGAAGCATGTTCCTGCTACCCGAACGTTCGGATCAACTAAACAAACCTACGATTAAACCCTTCACCCAGCGGAAAAACAGCACGATAAAGTTGGCTTTCTTAACATCAACAGCCAATACGGCATCGGTAGAGACCAGCTCTTTATCATCCGCCTTCACCACGACGACGCCTACTCTGTCGCCCGCTTTTAGAGGCGGCTTGACATTCTCATCCAGGATCACTTCCGTGACGACGTTATTCGTCGTGCCCTTCATCACCAAGGGCGCCAGCGCATCCTGAGCATTCACGGCGGCAACGCCCGGCCATCCCGTGCGAATTTTAACGCTCCCGACCTTGGCACCGGCTTCCGCCACCTGCACCGGCTCAAAATTCGTGAACCCATAATCCAGCAGACGAGCCGTCTGGCTTTGCCGTTCGTTTTCATCAGCGCCGCGCATCACAATGCTGATAAGACGTACATCGTCGCGCTTGGCTGTTGCGGCCAAACACCAACCCGCCTCTTGGGTATGACCCGTCTTCAGTCCATCAAGGCCCGGGTACTTGCCGATCAATTTGTTGGTGTTATACAGCGTAGTCTGAGGCCGAAACGGCGCCGTAATCAGTACCGTCCACTCAAAAACCTTCGGGTGTTTTAACAGCTCTCGGGCTAATATCGCCAAGTCGCGGGCAGTGCTGAGTGTGGGCGCTTCCCCTTCTTCCGGCGGTAGACCATCCGGGTTCGAGAAGTAAGTATTCTTAAGCCCGAGCTCTTGCGCCCGCCGATTCATACGATCCACAAAAGCTTCAACCGCTCCGGAAAAGTGCTCCGCCAAGGCGACGCTGGCATCGTTGGCGGAATGAATGGTCACCGCCTTCATCATCTCTTCTACAGAGAAGGTCTCGCCTTGTTTTAGGTATACCTGGGAGCCGCCCGTAGTAGCAGCACGAGCGCTCACCTTTACGGGGTCGGTCAGCTTGGCCCGCCCGGCGTCGATCTCTTCCATTACAAGCAACATGGTCATCATCTTAGCCATGCTTGCCGGGGGCAGCTTTAAATCCGCATTCTTCTCAAAAAGCACCTGCCCTGAGTCGCCATCGACCAATATGGCGGATTCCACCGTAACATCGAATATGGCGGCGCTTTGCGCAACTAGCGGTAACGCTGGAAAAACGCTGATCAGCAGAGCAATACATACGACCCGAACAAACCATTGACTCTTTTGCAGCATTATTTCACCCTCCGTGAATTGGGTTGCCCATCACAACCTATGCGCATCGCTCAGCGTTTACGTGGCACGTCGCCTTTTTAAACCGCGTCGCGGCGCGACAGGCTCCGCTTCACTTTTATCTGATACAGGTTCGGCCTTGGCTTTCCTGGATCCTCGACCCTTTTTCACCGGCTTTACCGCTTTGTCGTCTTTTACATCTGCCTCGTCTTCAGAAGCTGCCGGTAACTCCGCCGGCTCCTCATCGGCACTTACGCCCTGGAGCGGCGCGCTTGATTCAGCCGCTACAGCCGCTTCTGCAAGTACTAAAGGGTGTTCTTGCGTCGGCGCTTCATCCGCGCTCACAGGCTCTACCACATTGATCCCGTCGCTGTGAAAGGCGAGCAGTTTCTCTATGGTCTCCTTCAATTGCCTTCGCGGGACGATCAGGTCGATAAACCCGTTGGCGTACACGGTTTCCGCCTTCTGCAAGTTCGCCGGTACGCTTTTGCCTATAGCCGCCTCAATGACCCCTTTGCCGGCAAACCCCACCGTAGCGCCGGGTTCAGCAATGTTGACATCGCCCTGAGAGGCGAAACTGCCGTATACTCCGGCCATGGTAGGATTAGCTAATACCGATATATACAGCAGCCCGGCGCGACTGTGCGTCTCCACGGCAGCCGCAGTCTTTTGCATTTGCATCAGCGAAATGATCGACTCCTGCATGCGGGCCCCACCAGAGCTCGAGACCAGTACCACAGGCAGTTTGGCTTCTGTGGCACGTGCAAACGCCCGTGTAATCTTTTCACCTACCACCGAACCCATGCTGCCGCCCATGAAACCGAAATCCAGCACGCCCAGGACCACCGGGTAACGGCCAATGACGCCCTTGCCCGTGACGACGCCCTCGGTCAAGCCTGTTTTGGCTGCATCGCGCTCTCTTTTCTCGGCATAGGAAGGAAAGTTCAACGGATCCACCTGCGTTACGTCCGCATCGTACTCTTCAAAGGGATACTGAGGTTCAATCAACTGCATGATGCGTGTACGCGCGTCTACCTGGTAATGGTGGTCGCATTTCTCGCACACGTTTAAGTTACGCTCCAGGTCCTTGCGATAAAGCGTCACGTTACATTCCGGACATTTGATCCAGGTGTTGTCAGGAACCTGCGCCTTGGCTTTTTGTTCCTGTTTTCCCTGCGCAATGGGCTTCACAGTAACATACTTAGGTTTACTGCGAAAAATATCTCTTAACTTGCTCACCACGTACACCTCTTTTCCAGCCAAAACAACGTGGGACGTTCAATCGGAATCGGCAACTTAGGTTTTGCGCAAGCCCACTTTATCACCTGCTGCTTGCAAGGCTTGCGCCTACCGGGTCACCATGGCGAAAAAGGCCGATACCCGGAATTTCCGGTAGGCCGAATTACATTCTTAACAAGCTCTTTACGATAAGGATGCCCTTTCCGGCAGCGATTCCTCCATCCGCAAAAGATCGGGTAATGAGTACAGGATATCATGCGCGCCGGCCTGCTTGAGTTCGTCTATGGTCAATTTGCTCCACTCAACGCCTAAAACCGTGCATCCCGCCGCTCTTCCCGCCGTCATATCGGCGGCGCTATCGCCTACATACAAACAATCATACGCCGTTACGCCCAAATACTTGCATGCACGCCATATGGGATAAGGATGCGGCTTGTGCCGTGAAACGTCATCTTCTGCGACCATCACGTCGAAATACCCTGCCAAGAGGGTTTGTTGCAGACCTAACATAGCGACGTCGCGCCGCTTGGATGTAACAATACCTAGTTTGTAACCGGACGAACGAAGTTGCCGCAAGGTGGCTGCAGCGCCCGGAAAGGCGACTACATACTCGTGATGATGCGCTATGTTAAACTCCCGGTACGTACGAGTCAATTCGGCAGCCTGCGTTACGGAGAAACGCTGCATTCCTACATAAAGCGTTTCTCCCATGGTAGCATGAATCTGTTCGTCCGTAGGTACATAGCCAAGAACACTCCGCACCGCGTGCCTATATGAAGCGTATATCAAAGCGGCCGTATCGATCAGGGTGCCGTCTAAATCAAATAGTACCGCCTGATGCTTTCCTGAGCGCAAATAATATACCTCCCGCCCCCATGCAGCTATGGGATGCTCATCAGATCAATGTGTTCGTCTCATTCTGTAGGGAGTTCCCCCGAGACATCCCAAGATCCTGCAAACAGCGATCCCGCTCATCCTGTAAGCCAGTGGCCCGCCTTACTAGTTTCTACGGCCAAGTTTATCACAAAAGAGAGTCACATGGAGTATGCGGTGAATCGACCGGAAAGGGAGGTAGCGATGGAGGATTGGTCTGCGATTACGGGGAGTTGCGGGGCGGTTCGGCAAACGGCTGGGACAAAACGGGACCCAATGAGCTGATCCCTTTCGTTGGGCTGCGAATCGGCCAAACAAGACGATGTTTGTCAATCAAGCAACATAAACAGCCGGGTATCGGCTTTCTGCCGTTACCTTCGTTTTGGGTGCCTGCGAAATACCCGGCTGTGGTCAGTCCTGTTGCGTCGGTTTTCTTGCACAAATCCTTTGATTCACCTCTAAGAGGCGCTTCTTCACGGAATTGCGTCCGCACCATACGCACCTAGCGTGCATTACGCCTGCTGCGGCGTCCCCGGTTTCGTCGTCATCACGACTTCCCGCAGCGACTCCATGAAATACCGGAAATTGGCAAACGTGGTATCGGATAAAACAAAGTGGTCAGGCCCTGGGATAAAGCGTCCCATTTGAATGAGGGCGCGAGCGCGTTCCATCTCCCGGTCGATGGCTTCCTTACCCTGCGCCATGACGTTTTTATCCAATCCCCCGATAACACCCAACGTTGGGTAGGTATTGAGCATCTTAACCACGTCGTTGCCTGCCTGAACCTCATACGGATAAAGCGCCGTAACACCGGCGGCCAGCATCAAGCCGGTCAGCTCTTCGATGTTGCCGTCGGAATCTACCAGGATAATGGGGATATCGTGTTCACGAGCGAACTGTGCGATTTTCTGGTAATTGGGTTTCATGAACCTGTTGAAGAACTCCGGCGAGATAAGCGAGCCGTTCCGACATGCCATGTCTTCCCAGCATTCAATCAGGTCGAAGTCGCAATGCGCGACCATGCGCCGCCAAATCGCTATGGCCATATCGGTATACGTATCCATGATGTCGTGGACGAGCTCCGGATCATCGTAAAACGCATAGGCCAAGTTTACATCACCCAGCAAATTGCGGATAAACCCATAGACGCCCTTGTGTGTGAGTTGCAATGGATAATCGCGTGTCTTATACTCTGCTACTTTTTCCCGCCAATCGGAGGGGAAGCGGGTTGGATCGTCCGCCTGCATATAATGCTCTTTGATGTACAACCAATCCGAGCGGCTTTTTACCGGCCACTCCACAATATGACTATGGAAATCCTGCCCTTTTTGCATGACCCTGACCGTGCCGTCACCATCTCTGACGACACGCTTATTCAGGGAATCTTCGATGATGGTTCTAGGCGGCAGTTGGGAAAGGGCCATGTTCACCGGGGTGATCTGCCAGCCGCGGTAGACGCCTTCGAATCCCAGTAGTTCATCAATACAGCTGCCGATACCCGGATACTCGTTTTCCCAGTCCGGTACAATATGATTAGTTCCGCCAAAAACACGCATAAACGGCACCCGGTCGACTTCCCGGCCCGTTAGTGCACGAACAAACCGCTCTCGATGGTTCAAACCGCTACCTCCTGTTACCTACGTCATATGGGGCTTCTTCGCTGCGACTTAGCAGTCTACCTGCCGAACACGACATGATTACCGCTCTCCGGTCAACAGCGCAGCGGCAACAGAGAAGTATACGCTATCGAGTAGGGTGACGCTGTGCCGATCTGCGCACAGCGTCAGCCCTCTCACAGAACCGTACGTACGGATCTCGTATACGGCTCCTGAAAGATCTCGGCGCTACTTTTCATAGTAGTGGGAGAAAACTCCGCACTCATAATTACACAAGTCCACCAATCCCATTTGTTGAACCAGCTGTTGGGTAGAGCCATGCTAAGCAGCGGACTCGCCGAGTTCCGCCAACGTCGCATGGATATCTTGAGAAACTCCCCACGATATCCGTTGCGTCGCAGTCGACGGTGGAGCGCCTTCCAGCTCTTCCACTCCCGCATCTGCTTCATCCACAGGCGTCGCCGAATCCAACTCATCAGTTTCTGCAACAGCGTTTTGCAGTTCGCTATCCAGAAGCCGAAGGTTCAATATAATCCTTCCTGCAATCCGTACTTGGCATGTGCCGTAGTCATCGCCTCCGGGTTGGACGGCATTAGGAATAAGATCATGCCGCCGGATTCCATTGCTCACAATATTTATCGTAGTTATTCGGAAAGACGCAAAGTGAACTAGGCAAAAAGTGAAGTAGACAGCGATAAACGCAGTTTGTACCTTGACAACTCCACAGAGAGATCGAGCATTGGTCCGCGAGACTGCCATTTGGA
>DUQB01000017.1 GCA_012838035.1 Bacillota bacterium
GGATTCTATACCCGCTCATGTTGGGGTACCCATAAACCCGCAATACATAGCGGTTGATCTTCTTTACCTCGCCTAAGTCCACGGTCAGCGATATTTCCCCTTCTAACGTAGACACGCGCCAAAAGGAGTTGTTGTCACCATCGACGGCATTGGCGGCCGGTGAGCCCGCCATAACGTTAGAAGCCGCAACAGGCTGATTAAGAGCCAGATCAACATCCTTCGCCCATACAGGCGACGCCATAGTCAACAAAGCGATCAGCAGCAAGAACGTTTGTCCGATACCGTATCGTTTCATATAACCTCAATCCCTTCAAGCCGCCAAGCCAGGTAAGGCTCAGCTTCTTTGCCGACTCAACACCACTAGGAAAATTGACATACTCCCATGACTAAAGTCGTGAGCTTTCTTGCTGATTCATCGTAACAGCTTTACATAACCAGATTAAGCAGCCATTTACTCCCGGGCGATTAATCGCTTGATTTCCTCCGCTTCTAGTTCGAGCGTCGCCCGCCGATCACCTACATACAGCGTCATCCAATGCTCAGCTATAAGTCCTTGGAAAGCGGTGAGAATCTCTGGTGTTAAAGCGTGGATCTCCCGAATACGTTTCTGCAACATTTGCAGATGCTTGCCGGCAACGGTTCTGTCCCGACGCGTCGGATCGAGTTGCAGACACGCCAATGCCTGACGAGCGTGACGTACCTGCTCCCAAGCAGCCGTCTTCAAACGAGACAGTTGCGCCATTACGTCGTAACACTTTTGGAACCGTTCATACTCCCCTATCTGCTCGAGTAACTCTCTACATGCGTTTATACCCGCTGCCGGTGCGGTTCCGTCATGCAACACCGCGGCGGATAACGCCATGACGTCCAACGCGGCATCTATAGGTGAAAGCTGCGTGTTTAACGTGTTATAACGGCTCCAGGCCGTGACGAATACGCCTTTCATACCCATCTCGCGGGCCGCTTTACTCCAACCCAGGCAGTTCTCCAAGCGGTTTTCAACGATAGGTAGCTCTACATCCGGCCCGTCGCCGCCCTTATATGCCGTTCCGCCCCAAAGGGTAATGCCGTGCTCAACGAAGCGGCGGATTTTGCTGATGTGAAAGTGAGCATGAGGACTGACCGTCTCCGGCGTCCGCTGGTAACCCCAAACGCAGAGGTCGGCCTTGTCCTTGAGCCGCAGCAGAGAAGGCGAATCCCACTCTGCCATCATGTCGTGCCACAAAATCGGCCTGATGCCCTTCTCCAGCAGGTGGTCGAGCAACGGCTCCATATGATGCATATAAAGCGCGCCTTTACCGTGTTTTGCCACATAAACCTGCGTATCGGGGTGGGTACCGAAAGCCCATGCCTCGTCACCGCCTAAGTGGAAATGCTTGATACCCGGCAGCAAGGCAAGCACATCATCCACCATGCTTTGTACCAGCTCCCGCGCCCCTTGGGCCAGTGGATTCAACCCGCTCGTGTCATCGGGTACCTCACGCATATGGGCGTACTCGGGGAACTTCAAAGGCGTTTCCATATGCCCTATGCTCTGGACGAGGGGAATTACTTCAATCCCCAGCTCCTGCGCTTTATTCCGAAACGCCTGGATTTGTTGCGGCGTGTAGGCGGTGGCGCAGCGGAACCGCCGATCGCATGTCCAAGGAAACATGTCCTCCCACTCCACCAATACGCAGTTAAAGCGCATAGCGGCGAATACGTCCAAAAGGCTCAATAGACGTTCGAAGGTCGGCGGCACGCCTTTAAGATCCAGGTGGATGCCGCGATACGCCACTGCTGGTTCGGATGCTTGAAAGAAGGCATTATTGCCGGTGCGCAAAGTATGTACCTCCCGGTATGTACTCTATCTGCAGTCTGAGCAAACGCCGATCGATCCGGCGAAAAGATGGCGCATGCTGCTTCGCTATGCCGGTTTAAAAGAAAACACAGTCTATTTGGCTATCGGAGCGCGCAAGGCTTCAGCATAGGCGCACACGTTTTCCAGCGGCGTGTCACGCAAAATGGCGTTACCTGCCGCTAGAATTAAACCGCCTTCGGGTCGGTAGAAGGTGCGGATGCGATTGGCGACATGCTCACGAATCTGCTCGGGCGTGCCGAACGGAATGACGCTCTGTACATCCATTCCCAGCCAAAAAGCGATTTTCCCACCGTATTGTTCAGCTACATAAGCATCGTCCATGGTACCCACTTGGATGGGATGTACGGCATCTACGCCCACCTCGATCAGGTCCGGCAATACCGCCGTGATGTTCCCGCACGTATGTAACCAGAAGTCCAGCCCGGCACCGTGCAGAATATCAGCTAAGTCGGCGTAAAACGGCTTGTATAACTCGCGGAATGTTTCCGGCCGCATGAACAGACTCAACTGTGTACCCAGATCGTCGCCGGCCCAGATGCCGTCGGCTCCCGCCTGAGCGGCACGAGTAGCCCAAACGGCGTATAAATCCAGTAAAGCCCGCATCACACGGCGCAACTCGTTCGGATGATCATAAAAATCGAAAAGGAGCGGCTCAATACCCCTAAGGTAGGCTAAACGTTGATGAAAGTAGTGTCCCCAGTTCACTAGGATGTAACGGTCGGGATTTTCGGCGCGCGCCCTCGCCAGGTGATCCGTTGCGCTTGCTCGCCGCGGGTTTGGAAATTCAGCTAAGAATGCGGTCAACTCGTCCCAGTCGCTGATGATCGGACAAGCATCGATGGGCAGATCTACGGGTTTCTCCTTATTGCCGAACGCCCAGCGATAAGTGGGATCGTCCGCGGGGGCGCGCCAGTAATCGACCGCCATAAACGAGTTGACGCAGTCATCCGGATACATGGCCGCAATCGTTTGCCACTCCTCAACCCGCCCGGCAACCGTCTCCGCATTATGCCAAAGCGACATGGCCAAAGGCGGCCGCGGCGGTCCGTGGAAACCTAACGCCGCCTTGACCTCGTCCCGCGATAATGTGGGATATGAGTACGATTCTGCATGATTCGCCATACATATTCACCGCCAGTGAGATTGAAACCCAAGCGGCATCTGGGTACCGCTTGGGTTTATCCGTTAACAACTGCCGTTCCAGTGAGAGTATCGCCTGAAACGCACGCCTACTTGACCAACGCCTCCATCTGCCTGGCCACGCTTTCAAATATGGCCTTTGCAGTTTGCGTACCGGTCCAAAGTGTGTTCATTCCGGCCTTAATCAGGTTGTTCATATCCGTCCAGCGATCATTGTAGGGCATGCCCTTTCCAGATTGCACCGCCATCAGGACGTAATCGCTGCCCCCCATTTTCTCCTCATACTGTTTTTGCCAAGTGGCAAACGTCGATAGGCGCGAAGGCAGGCGTCCGGTGAGTTCGGCCAGACTGACCAGTGACTCATGCGAAACCATATGCTTAATAAGCTCCCAGGCCAAATCGGGGTTCTTGCTCTCTTTGAAGATGAGCAAGCCGGGGCCTAAGATGACGTGTACCGCCGGTTTGGTCGCAGAGGCGCCCGGATGAGGGAAGCTGGATATGCGCATACCGGAGTCTTTGGAGTACTGACTCCAACCCGTCGCCAGCGAAGCCATAGCCCTATTCGCAAAGCCCTGCGCCGTAGGCGAGTTGGGTCCCATAATCCTGTCGTTCTTAAGATCAAACAACCACTGCAGCGCCTCATAAGCCTCCGGTTCATCCATACCGGACTGTTTGGTCGCCCGATCATAGACGTAACCACCGTTGGAATACACCCATGACCCCCAGGCGGGCTCCCAGCCGCGTGAGGCCTCATACCCATACACTTCAGGGATGCCGTCGCCGTTGGTATCGCGCACCAGGCGTTGAGCTACGGACCGGAAGTCATCCCAAGTCCATTTGCCGTTAGGGAACGACTCGTTCAAGAGAGGCAAACCGGCCGATTCAAACATGTCGACGTTGTAGTAGATAAACCCGGTATCCGGATTCAGCGGCATACCGATTTGCTTTCCGTCACGGGACCAATACTCCATGAAACTAGCAACATAATCACGTGTTCTTACGTCAGGATCATTGCTCAGGTACTGATTGAGATCCAACACATGATCGGCAGTGATCATACCGCCCAGATCGCGCTGCATCATCATCACGACATCGGGAACATCGCCCGCAATTAGGTAGGCCGCCAAGCGCTGGGGCAGCGCGCTGCCCACCATGTGTTCAAAGCGAATTTCCACATCCGGGTGCTGCTTCGCAAACTGCTCCAGGCCTTGGTTGAACCAGTTATACTCCTTCTCCCCTTCCGTATGCGGAATCATGACAAAAAGCGTCTGCTTGGCATGAACCGCACCGGATAAGGCCAATAGCATGATCGTCAATGCAATGAGAATTCGTTTCATGGTAAGCCTCCTTCAGGTTAAGTCTGCTGATCCGAGCGCACAGTCGCGCCCAGAACCGAGTGCCGCGTTTTCCTACGGGGTTAAGCGCAACAACACGCCGTGCCCCTGCGGCAGTACCACACGGTATTGCCCCTGGTCATCCGGCTGCAATAGCTCGGTTTCGCCCGATGCACGGCTGTACGCCCACACGTTCTTGTAATCTGAAGTCAAGGTAAACACCGCGGTATTCTCCGGCTTCTGCGCCGGTAGGTGCTCTTTGTTAACGATCATCATGTAAACATCGTCGGAGGGCTCATCGAGATGCTTGAACTGGCCGATGAGAAAAGCCTCGCCGGTAAAGGTCTCTACTCCTTTGAGACAGCCCGGCTCGTAGCGTTGCGTACCGGTTGGAATAATATCGTCAGCATGCACCACCACGGTGGAATGCAAAGACAGCAGCAGCTTCCCTATCCGTTGTACTTCCTCGTTGATTTGCCGTACGATGGCGTAGCGCTCTGTGGGAACACCTTCATTATGGGTAATCAGCCCTTCGCCAAAACGGTCGTCGCCGATGCGGTAATTGTAGTACCAAATGCCTTTGGCGCCATAGGCCAATAAGCTGTTGACCTGCCAGCGAATATCAGCCTCGGACGGAACACGATACAGCATATGAGAAGTGACGAGCACGAAGCCCATCATGCCGATGCCCGCCCGTTCCGCTTCGTTACGAAACAGCTCCAGGTTGGCGTAGTATTCCTTGCGATCCGTGCCGTCGGCAAGCAGCGGATAATGCGTGTGTAGCAGTACTGCCGGATGCACCGTATCCACAAAGTGACGTACATACTGGGAATAGGTCATTTTGAACCTGTTCCAGTCGACGGCCCAGTTGGGCAACAAGGTGATGATGGGCAGACTCGTACTCGGTCCTTTGCGATAAATCGTTTCCACCGCCGCCCCCAACAGAGGGAACAGATCGACATGCGGCTCGTCATACAGCATGTATCCTACTACCGCCGTGTTAGGTTCGGCATAATGTATTAAATACGCATCCAGCAAGTACGGGCTTTGATGCAGGCCTTCCCAACTACCCAGAAGGACTCCGAGCCCAGCCTCAGCAGCGTTGGTATGCTGGCTCCACGGCGCTTGCACCATGTTCAATCCCGCATCGCGGTAGAGTTCGTAACCCGCTACATCTCCTACATAGCGGGAAAAGTAAGACCAAGCGGCAAACGGATACTCCGTGCGGCTTAGGCGCCATTCATGCCAGCGCTTTTGAGCCGATTCGCTCACGTTCTCTTCCCCCCAACACCGTCCTAAGCTGAAAACCAGCATGAGCGCAGTCAGAACTACGATCAAGGTAGAT
The DNA here is from genome assembly GCA_012838035.1 of Bacillota bacterium. Taxonomy (GTDB): domain Bacteria; phylum Bacillota; class Limnochordia; order DTU080; family DTU080; genus DUQB01. The sequence goes on from DUQB01000017.1 coordinate 5,681, forward strand.
CTCAATGAAATGCTCCTCCGCAAATTTGTTTACCGAGAAAGAGACGCAAAGTCGCATCCCATACGGTTGAGCGACTTTGCGCATCCGTTTCTACTCAGCCTTCTTAATCACGCTCAGCTTGACGTTATCAAAGTAAACATTGAGGTTGTTGGTAGTACCGTAAATGGCCACACGGAAGTTGCTCGTATCGAGGCCGACATTGCGGAAGTTTCGCTCAGTCACCAGTTCCCCGTTCCTATACAGGTAGTTCTTGTTTGCCTTTACATCGACGACCCAGTCGTAATGCGCCCATTCATCGAGTACAACGTTGTTCAGCGGCACCTGTAGGTACACTTCGGCATGAGGCGGCCAATCCAAAACACCGAACAGATAGACTCCGGCGTTCGGCCTGGCATCAATCTTCGCCGACTCCATGTAGAAATCAAACGAATAGAGTAAGTACTCGGCATCTACTGCAGACATGACCGGTGTGCAAATATACGCGTTGCCGGCCTCTCCTGGCGCATAGAACGGCACTAGCAGAGTTTTGCCGCTGCCTACCGGGTCTTTGGCTACCCGAAAGAATATATCGGCTGGGAATAACGAAGGCCCGCTGATCATAGACCACGTCTTGCTCGGAAAGGCATCCAGGGTTTCTTCTTCCAGGTCGGACTCCCACAACATACGGTCTACGACATAGCCTTCAGGAGCCGCGGCGACCGATAACGTAAACAGTAATACAATAGCCGTCAGAAACAGTATGTGTTTTTTCATCTTTGCAGTTCCTCCCTGTTTTCCGTAGTGATATTGGATCAACCACGAGCAAAAGCCTGACGCGCTGTTCGCACATATGAATCGCTGTTTCAGGTTCTTGTTTCCATGCAGAAGCCTGCGGGTATCCTAGTATACATCCCGAGAGCCACCTTAAGCGAGGCAACAGCATATACCGCTTGCGGCGCAGGGCTGGAATACAAGTGTACTGTCGCGCTTATACTTATCCACCCCGCAACCTATTTCCTGCATGGTCTATGTTTTTTTACCAAACGGCGCAACAGGAAATTTATCCCGTTCCCTACATAACCAAACGCGACGCACGAAAAACGCCCGGATCTACCGACCGGCCGCCGGTGGGATCCTCCCCTTTCGTAGCCTGCTAAGGAGGGGTATACTCCTACTCATCACGCCTCAACACGGGAAACTCCGTGATGCGCAAATGGGTGGAGCCATAGGGAACCAGAGTTAAAAGCTCCCGCTGTTGATCCGACGCCACCGGGCTGGGCGGCGGATCCATCGCATCAAAGCGACCGACCTGTAGATCCCACTGGGGAAGGCGGCGTCCCGTCACCTGCAAGGTCACAGGGGGATGCGCAGGATCAAACGGTACGGGTGATATGCCGTGTGTCTCTACCCTTACCTGCTCTGCCAAACGTTCTTCATCAATTTCTAAAGCGTAATTCCAAGGCGTTGTGGGCCACACTTCGTAATCTCGGCAAGGACCATACGACTTGATGGGTCGAAATTCTTCGCCTATTTTCAGGCTGAACACCAAGGGGCCGCGCGATAGGGCGACCGCATTATTGGTCCGGCGTTGCGCTGTAACCGGCAGCGAAAAATCGATCTCCACCACGTCGCCGTTATGCCAACAGTCGCCTAGATAAAGGAAACGACCCGGAGTGATCCGTCCTTGCTGTTTGCCCTGAACACAGGTGTCGGTCGCCCATTCAGGTATCCGAACATAAAGGGGCAAATATGCGGCGGACTCGGCATGGTGCACCATGAAGCGCACCGTACCCGCAAAAGGATACTCCGTTTCCTCGGTGATGGTGAAGGGAACATCGTGTTCCCGCCCGGGTTTGCGGCCGGCTAAGGTGGTTACGGCACAGGGCGCAAAAGCTGCTGCCGCCAAACCGCCGTCGCGAGACTGCAACCATAGGTGAGCGGTGAACTTGGGCCATCCTTGGTGCATGTTCGCCGTACAACAACCGTAGTTCGGCTCCAGTCCGAAGATGTTGGCGGCGTTCCCGTTGGTCGTCCATACATGCGGACCTACGTTGCACACTACCTGATTGGCCTGCTGGTCATACTGATGGGCCCACATATCCGGCGTACAGGCGGCAGGCAACGCATTATAGGCGATGCGTTCCAAACGGTCCGCATACGCGACATCGCCGAATATGCATAGGAGCACTTCCAGACTGAACATGTATTCCACCACGGCGCACAGCTCGGTACCCTGCGCAGGACCGGTGCCGGCCAAATGTTCGTCGCCGGTGAACAAACCGGTCGCCTGCCCGTGGTAGCGATCCAGCATCTCGATGCTGCGCGGCGATCCATTGCGGTCGACCTCTTGGTGCGACTGCAGGTACCATGTTCCCGGCGCTTTGATCGCCATGGCATTATTCACCACGTGCGAAATCTGATCGGCTTTTTCCCTGGACGTTTTGCCGATCAAATTGAAACGGGTGAAGTGTTGGGTCCAATTAAAGCCCTGGGCATTCACTTTAGCCGCCAATTCCAACAACCACTGTTCGGTTGTTCTGCGGTAGAGCCAATGAATGGAGAGCAATAAATCAGCCCAGCGCGACTTGCCCCAAACAAAGAGAGGCTGCTCATCCAGCAACTGATCCAAACGCCGCAATAACCGCTGCATGGCGGGAATGACGCGTCGATCTCCGGTAGCCTCTTCATATTGGGTCAGCGCTTTCAATATGACAAACTGGGGCCACGGATCATAAGCCTTATAGTTGCCTTTGGCGCTCTGGATAGGGCCCAACCAGCCGTCTTTGTGCTGATGCGAGAGGATGTAGTCGATCCAGCGGGTCGCCTTAGCTTTTAAAGCGACGTCATCGAGTACGAACGCCAGCGGTATTAGACCATCCAACCAATAAGGAGCGCGTTCCCAACCTTCCGCGTTGCCGCCAATCCAGCCCGAATCGGCGATATCCGGCCAAAATTCATCTAAATGACCCGTCAAGCCGGCAGCTTGTATGCGCAACTGATCCAAGAGCCAACCCTGCGGGCGGATGGTGCCTAAAGGCAGAGGAGTATATGCCTGGTCCAACAACCTATGTTCAAGATGCTTCGGGGCTTGGTCGTTCATCCGGCAGGCCTCCAACGAAATGCTTTATGTGGACTCGTGCATTTCTTTATCCAACCTGCAGCGAAGTTCCTGCGTCATTTATACTGGTCTCTACAATTTTATCCTATGGTGAGAGACACCAAGCTCATCTTCTACTGTGACTATCGGACTCATTGCCGTGCACGACGTATCCTAGTATACTAGATACGCAATTTGGCGGTTTTTTCCCTGCCCGCGCTGAGATATTTTTTTGGGGCATCAGAAGGGAAACGGCCTTGTAAAGCGGAACTGTGCACTTGTATACTAGCATGGCTCCATCCATCAAGTCTCACGGTAACATCAGCGGCGACGTACCTTAATACATGCAGATGACTGCGCTACCGCAGTATCTAACATCTGCGGAGTGTTGCCGGAGAGCTAGCTGCAGTATTAGGAGTGGTATTTTGAACTACCTTAAAATACGACAACCTGAGGATCGCCGACCGGCACGCATCTGCGCCATCGGCGAGTTGCTGCTTGAACTGCTGCCTGAAACGCCTGAGGTACTTTTCGAAGAGTACGGTCGGATGATCAAGTCGCCTAGTGGCGCCGCCGGCATTTTCGCCTGCGCCGCCGCCTCTCTCGGCGCAGAAGTCAGCCTCATCTGCCGCTTAGGTACCGACGGCTTCAGCCGGTTTGTCCATAAAGCAGTCGAGCAGTATGGCGTCGATACGTCGCAAGTCACGATCGATCAGCAACGGCAGATAGGTCTGGCGTTTGTGGAACACAACCGACGGCGGAACTTCATTTATTACCGGAAGGATTCTGCCGGCAGCACGCTGGGGCCGGAACATGTGTCTGCGGAGCATGTAAGCAAGTATCAGGCGGTGCACTTCCCCGCCATGTTGTTGGATATCAGCGCAAGCATGCGTGATGCCTGTCTCAGACTCGTCAATATTAGTAAAGAACGCGGCCTACTGGTCTCCATCGACCCGAACATTCGGCGTGAATTAAGCCGGAACAACTCCGTCGACGTGCTCCGACAGGTTCTTAGGCAAGCAGACATCCTCACGCCCAGTGAAGAAGAGGCTCTTTATATTACAGGCAAAACCACGGTTGATGAAGCAGCCGCTGCCCTATTGACCCTTGGTCCGCAAGTTGTCGCCGTAACCTGCGGCGTACAAGGCGCGGTAGTCTATTCAGCCGACACCAAAGTGGTGATTCCCGAGTATCCGGTTACGCCTCTGGACAATGTCGGTGCGGGCGATGTATTCGCCGCCGCGTTTCTGGTTGGGCTGTTGGAAGGCAAGTCGCTGGCTGAAGCAGGCAACTTCGCCAATACGGCAGCTGCGTTAAAGGTGCGAAAACAAGGCGGTATCGGTCGCGGTTTACCCACTCGGTTGGAAGTAGAACAGGCCTTAGCCCAAGCTGCTGCAGAACAAGCCATGAGTCAATAAGTAGGCGCTTGGCGACATCTCTGTAGGGTTACCCGTAAAAGCTTTCAGGCTGTTGCGCCCAGCAGTTTGCAGGCCGCCGCCCAAGATGAGTAAAAGAGCAAATCTGGAGGTTGATCAGGTGGGTTACATACACTTTCTTGATGACTGGATGCTGATGTCACATCGCAACATGGAACGGCGTTTGGGTTCTCCTAAGTACGTTCCGGAAGCTACATTGGAAGACGGCTTAACGGAGGGCACCTGGAACTTCCCCATGGTGGCCCGAATCCCGGAAACCGGCAAATACGTGGCACTATACGGTGCCGCTTGCACGCCTCCCAGCTTGGAAGAGTTCAACAAAACCCTCCGCTTTAAGGCGCGCGTTCAGGTGTTGTGCTACGCTGAAAGCACTGACGGCATCCATTGGACCCGCCCGGACTTGCGCGGCAAAGTCAGTTTCCCCGGACCCGTATATGCTCCCAACCAGGTGTGGGGCTGTGATTTGGTAGTTGATGGCGGACCGGTTTATTACGATCCGTATGAGAGCAATCCCAACTACCGTTTTAAATATGTCCTGAGCCATATGGCCGGTGCGCCGCACGAAAAAGGCCCCAAAGCAATGGTCACTTCTCCCGACGGGATCCACTGGGAACTCACTCACCGTTTCGATAATTTGGCCGGTACGGATTCACCTTGTTCGGTGTTCTACAACCCAAAACGCCGCTGTTATGTGCTCAACGGGCGCGAATTCGGCGGCGATCGCCGTGTGTGGTTCCGAGAAACCACCGATTGGGTCAACTTCAGCGAACCGGAACTGATCATGCATCCCGATCCGGAGGATCCCCCCTTGGTTGGGCTGTACGGCATGCCCGTGTATGAGTATGAGGACATTTTCATCGGGCTGCTGTGGTGGATCTACTGCGACCCCTTCACGAATGGTCTCCCCAACGGCGGCATGGAGTGCGCCCTTGCTTACAGTTACGACGGCAATCACTTCAACCGTTTATTCCACAAACCGTTTATTAAGCGGAACGAACTGGGAGACCACGGCGGAGGTTGTATCTACACCGGCTGCATGTTGGTGGATGAGAATCACCAAATTCGGTTCTACTCCGGCGGTTCCAAAGCCGAGCACTTCCAAAACCAAGAGCTTACCGACGCAGCGTTGATGCTGCATACCCTGCGCCTGGACGGATTCGCCTATTTGGCCACGCACGCGGGAAGGGGATGGGTGCGCACGAAACCCTTCATTATTACCGGCGACGACTTGCGCATTAACGCCCGCTCCCCCTACGGCGGCATTCGGGTTCGCATTTTAGATGAGCGAGCGCAGGAGATACCCGGTTTTGGTTTTGCCGAATGTGAACCCTTGCTAGGTGATGAACTGTTTTGGTCGCCGCGCTGGAACGGCCGAACCTTTGGTGATGTAAAGAGCGATGAACGCCGCTCACTGGAGTTTGAGATCATGACGGGCGAACTGTACGGCATCCGGGGCGACTTCCAGATGCTTACCTCGTTATGGAAGAAACCTACAACGTAGATGGAACGCCCGGTCCGTCCGGCAGCGCCTATCTACGCAACTTGCTGCCGACGCGGAGCGGTATTGTGCAGCGCAGGCGTCGGCAGCCTTTCCTAGGAGGTATGTAAGTGACGATTGATCTTGCCGTTGAGGTCCGACGCACCAACCCCGATTACATCGTGTATGTACCTAAGAGCTCGGATGGTTCTTCCTTTGATACGGGCAACGAACACTTCCTGGTTTTTGACGGTCCCGACGGCTCACTCATGGCGGTCTGGACCCAGAGTAGTTATGAAGGCGCGGGAGATCATCGCATCGTATTTGCTCGCTCCGATGATGAGGGCGTCACCTGGACGGAACCGAAGTACCTTGTCGGATCACCGCGCAAAGGTGAAGGGATGCAGGCCAGTTGGGCGTTTCCATTGGTATCGAGTTCCGGCCGTATCTACGTGGTGTATAACCAGTACCAGGGGATAGTGGACTATCACCACCAAGTGACGGGGACCATGGACGCCATCTATAGCGACGACTGCGGGCGTACCTGGAGTCAACCGCAAACCATTCCCATGCCGCGCAGCCCATATGACCATCCTGATCCAAGCGTACCGGCTAATTGGATTGTGTGGCAAAAGCCGTTGCGCGATGACGACGGTACCTGGTTCACCGGATTTACCCGCTGGGTGAGTCCGCAAGTACGTACGCCACCGCATGTGAACAGTTGGGTCGCCCATGAGTCGGTA
>DUQB01000018.1 GCA_012838035.1 Bacillota bacterium
AATGGAACTGGGAAACGTTCCTAACCTATTGTAAACGTGTCAGTCGAGACATCAACGGTGATGGTATCAACGATATCTGGGGTGTACGCAGCAATGCTCACATTTCCTATGCGCTCCCCTGGCTGCACAATGCCGGTGGCGGCTGGTTCGATCGCAATGTGGATCCTACTCAATCTGCGTTGACTCAGCCAGCCTCTATCACTGCCTTGCGTTATTATACCGAGCTCTTTTCGCTGCACAAGGTGGCTTTACACAATGTAAGCTTTGGCGATGGCAAAGCTGCCTTTCAGATGGATCAGGGCCCATTCTTCGTGCAAACCTTGCATGATAGTAACATGAACTGGGGAATGTGGAAGCGTCCCATGGGCCCGGTAAACGATGGTTCCGTACTACTTGGTACAGGTTTCTCCATCGCAAAGAACAGCAAACACCCGGAGTTGGCTTGGGAGTGGATTAAATTCGTCGGTACTCGACAAGAGAACGTAAAGCGCATGTACGAGATTACGAATCGTACGCCGGCTTTGGTATCGGCGCTACCATCATATACCCAGTACATGCGACAGCAATACGGTAACGCAGCAGCACCGATCATGGAAATCACAGCTAACGTGAGCAACTTCACAGGAGTAATCTCACCCAAACTCGATGAACTCACTCCGTTGATTCAGACCACGTTGAGAGACATCCAGAGTGGTAAGGCGCCGCTAGAGAGCACCTTAGTTGAGCTGGAGCGCCAGGTGAACCTGATCCTAAAACAATAGCGCATGGTTGAAATAAAGTAGATAGCGGCATATTCGATCTAGGTTATCTGGTGAGATTCGGTTAGGTAGGTGTGCAAGTGCGGCGACAACCCAACATTATTCTCATTACTACGGATCAGCAACGCACAGACTCCTTACAGTGCTATGGCTCATCCTTCACTTGTACACCTGCAGCTAATCGTTTGGCTGACGAAGGTGTTCTGCTGGAACGAGCTTACTGTGCTGACCCAGTGTGCACACCTGCTCGTGTATCGCTCCTTTCGGGTCTGCAAGTATCACGACATGGAGCATGGAATGTAGGTGTTAAAACAAACCCCAGTCTATCGCTCCTTTCACATCGACTAAAGAGCGCTGGTTTCGCTACGCATTACATTGGGAAAATGCATTTGCAGCCCTTCGGCGCAGAACGGTCTTTGGAGGCTACCAAACACTGGGAACAACGTTTCCCCCATTTCACAGGGCCGTATTACGGCTTCGACAGCGTGGAGTTAGCACTGGGGCACGCCCGTACGGGTATCACCGGGCATTATGGAGCATGGGTCCGCTCCCAGGTAAGTCCAACAGAATTTGCCCAACTGAGTAAACCTGGGCGACGCTTAGCGCAACACCCCTTTGGAGGCGCCGGCATCGATTGGGATATGCCTGTCGCACTACATAACAGCGTTTGGACAGCTGACCGTACTATCTCCTGGCTCACTCAGCATCAAGCATATCATCCTACAACGCCGTTCTTCTTAGGTATCGGATTTCAAGACCCCCACCATCCCCATATGGTGCCGGTGGATTATCCGCATCGAGTGTCTCCTGATGCGGTACCACTTCCTGATTTTGTGCCTGGTGAACTAGCCGATAAACCGCCACATTTCCAGTCTGCACACCAGGGGAAATTGGAAGAGTCGACGGTACGCGGCCAATATCGAGTAGCCGGGCAGGGCGTCGGCGCCGATTATGCCGGTGTACCTCACCACGAAGCCAGATTAGGTCGTGCCTACTATTACACCATGTGTCAGCTCATTGATCAGCAGCTGACGCGTATTCTCGACTGTCTTGACCAACTTCGTCTCACTGAGAACACCTTTGTGATCTTCACAACAGACCATGGTGAGCTACTGGGCGACCACGGTCTTTGGCTCAAAGGTCCGTTTCATTATGAGCAATTGATAAAGGTACCCTTGATTATGAGGTGGCCCGCTGGATTGCCTAGGGGGAGACGCATTAGTGGGTTGTTCAGCCATGTAGATATCGCACCGACTATACTGGCTGCTCTTGATCTATCTTGGCAAACAAACGAGTTTGATGGCGTTAATGCTCTGCCGCTATTGCAAGGCGAAACAGAGCGGATTCGAGACGATGTACTGGTAGAGTGTGTGGATGACCCACTTAAACTACGTCTGAAGACGCTTGTTACTGAGGAGCGCAAACTGACTTGGTACGCGGGCAGCTCACTAGGTGAGCTATATGACCTGCATGCAGACCCACACGAAAGAGTTAATCAATGGCATAACCAGAAATATGCTCACGATAAAGCTCATTTATTGAGCAGGTTATTACACTACATGGAGTCACTAGAACGTCGTGATATGCGCGAATCATATGCTTGAGCAAGTGCTCGGCCAGTCTTGTGTAGATTTGCTTGTTCAGGCCATATTACCTTCGTGGAGTATCAAGACCTACTGATCGAGTAGAATGGAACCTTGTATCACCATTAGAGATGAAATGGACGGCATACCTTGCCTAACCAGAGGTAGACGTCAGGTATCGAAAAGATCATCGATTCTGCTGACATACTGGTCATCAGCGGCACTGGAAGGGATGTCACCGGATGCGAGAATATGTGCTCCGATGCGGCAATCATTAATGCCGCAGAAATGGATGCCGTTTCCGTCGTCAATGAAGTGTGGGAACGGTTAAAGCAAAGACCGAAGTTAAACCCATATTCCGCTAAATAGAGCGTTAGGTATGGCTGATTAATCCGACTTCTTCGCGCGAATCGCGTGACAATTTCGAGTTTAATTCCGAATAAAGGGATAATTACCGTGGCTGTTGAATCCCAACCCATCACGACAAGCGAGGCGCTGCGATGGGAAGAGTAAAGGAACTCGGCCTGGAAATCAAGACATTCTCCGACGGTAGACCGGCGTTTTTGGCCGGCATTATCGACGCCCTGGACATCCCTCGATTCTTTGACGAAGCGTATGCCGCACAGAAAA
>DUQB01000128.1 GCA_012838035.1 Bacillota bacterium
AAGAAAAAATCGTTGCGGAATTCATCCGAGATTTCCAGATGGCCCGGGCAGACAGAGGCTTGGTATTCGCCACGGCCGGCTCGATCAACAACGGTTCGCGTCTCACCGGTATGCGCTTGATAATGTCCGCTATTCAGCACTTTGGACGCTATGACGATCAGTAGGCGAAAACCACTGTGACCTGTAGGTAGAATATGGGCTGTAAACACCGACAAGTCTATACCATACGGTTGCGTTCATACTGAACGGGAGGTCCGCGCAAGGACCTCCCGTATCCTGTCCGTATTATTTGGCGCCTAAGCTCTGAAGCGCATCCCAAGCCATTTGAGCCAGCTGCCTATAACCCTCTTTTGACGGATGAATGTAGTCGGCCGCCAGTTGGGAATTTACTTTACCCGGATTAGCCGGATCTTCAAACCACGAGTACAGATCTACGACAGCTACGTTCGGACCGGGTAAGTTGGACGACATCCACGCATTCATGTCGCGTACCGCCTGTATCTGCTCCGGACTGAACCGATCTGAAGGAGGCAAGGTGAAGAAGACGACCGGAATACCGAGAGCGCTGAGGGTATCCGCCATATAGGTAATGTTGGTCTGAGTCGTGAGGGCCGGAATCTGTAGAGACACATCGTTTACCCCTACAGAAACTACAACCATGTCGGGTAAAGAGGTCAACGTACGAGAGCCGCGTCCGTCACCCGGATCGTGCTCTAACGCCAAAACGTCACGCAACCACCGACCACGCACATGCTCGGTCGTTTGACTGCCTATGCCGTGATTGTACCAACGGATGCCGCTCAAATCGGCCAGCTCATATGACAGCTGTCCGGGTTGATTGGGGTAATTCGGGTCATAGGTGGCTGGCCCGGGATGCAACACTCCATGCAACGCAGGATGCCCCTCCGCAATGCTGTCGCCGATTACAACACCGAACCTGCTGCCGTCCACCTGTACTGCTTGAACCGGAACGACTCTAAACGCACCAATGACGCATAGAAATGTTGCTAGTATGATGACCGGTACGCTAAACTTATGTGGAGCCAATGCAGTCACCTCATTCGTGATGGTAATGCGAAATTGGTAGCTTATTTCAACAACAAACAGTCCTGTCCCTGTGTATTTTAGAAAGAAATCCGGCCGTTCTCCAGAAGTTGGCTCCGAGAACCTTTATGCGAACGGTTTGTGATGTGGTGCGGTTTTGATAAAAATGGTATCTGGGAGGTACTCAGATGGATCGAGCGCCATTGCGCGTCGGTGTAATCGGGGCGGGTTCTTGGACCCGCATCTGTCATATCCCCTGTTTGCAAGCGGATCCCCGCGCTCAAGTGGTTGCTCTGTGCGGTAGGCGTCCCGATGCGGTGAAGGCGCAAGCCGACGAATTCGGCATCCCCTGCGTATACACGGACTACCGAGACTTATTAGAGGCGCCGGATATCGATGCGGTCACCATCTCCACCCCGAACGTTGGTCACTACCCAATTGCCCGGCAGGCCCTAACCATAGGCAAGCACGTGTTTTGTGAAAAACCGCTCACCATGAATCAGAAGCAGAGCATCGCTCTGTGGCGTCTGGCGGAGTCAAACCACCGAGTTCATCAAGTCGCGTTCACGTTCCGCCATCTCTACTCGTCCAACCTGGCCAAGCGCATGATTGCAGACGGCGCCATCGGCAAGATCTATCGGGTAGCCGGGTTCGCTGAAGGCGCAGCGGGTTTGCGCCCGGACAAACCGTACAATTGGCGTGATTCTGTTGAACTGGCCGGCAGCGGCATGCTGGGCGATATGGGTTCGCACCTGGTCGATCTGGCCCGATATGTAACCGGGCTGGAGTTCAACGCAGTTGCAGGAAACCTGCATACGCTTGACCAAAGCGCCGTCGGCCGTTCCTACCGGGTGACCAGCGACGACGAAGCCGAGTTTCTCGCCCGCTTTACCTCAGGCGCTAAAGGATACTTCCGCATCACGCGCATCATCCGCGGCGAACCTCGCTCCTACCTGGAGGTTACCGGTACCAAAGGCGCATTGCGGGTACATTACTCTCGGGGCGACATCGATACTCTATACCAGGCCGCAGCCCACTCACATCAGTTTACATCCGTACCACTTGGGCCTCACGCCGCTCCTGCGCAAAACCATGCATTGTACAAAATGCTATCCGCCTTTGTAGCCGAGTGTGTCGGCGAAAAACGCCCGGAAGCCGCGGCCACCTTTGCCGACGGGCACCGTACACAGGAAGTCCTTGACGCCGTCATACAATCCGCCAAGGCTTCCGGGGCCTTTGCGCCGATCGGTGGCGAAAGCCTGTAATGAAATGCGCCTTGTGCAGCGTCAGACCTAGGACTTCGTTCGTTTTCGCACTACTAAACACTTTTGCCATAGCGTGATCGCATGGGAGGTTGCGAATTGAACTTAGTAAACCAGCACACTTTGCAAAACGGCATGCCGGTACTTACTCTAGAAAAAAAAGGGCGAGGTTTAATCAGTTTCTGGTTATGGTATCGCGTAGGCTCACGCAACGAGGTACCGGGTTCAACCGGCCTTTCCCACTGGGTTGAACATATGATGTTTAAGGGCACCCCTACATACCCGGAGTCTACCTTGGATAAGCTGCTCAATGAAAGCGGCGGACGCTGGAATGCCTTTACTACGGCCGATGCTACCGCCTATTACACCACCTTGCCTGCCGCCCGCCTCCAAACGCTGTTGCGCATAGAATGCGATCGGATGGTTAATACGCAGTTCATCGCCACCGAGGTAGATACCGAACGTCAGATCATCTTAGCGGAGTTGGCCGGGTACGAAAATGAACCTAGGTTTTGGTTGGAAGAGGCTGTGGAATCTACGGCTTACACAACTCATCCCTACCGACAGAGCATCTTGGGTACGCGTGAGGATCTGCACAGCATTACGACAGCCCGGTTGTATGCCCACTATAGACGGTATTATCAACCGGCCGGCGCTATAGCCGTCGTAGTCGGCGATTTCAACACGGCTGAACTTCTCGAGCAGTTGGAACGCAGTTTTGGTCAACTGCCTGCGGGCAAAGCAGAACATCAGGACGTGCCGATCGAACCTCAGCAGCAGGAACCGCGGGTAATAACCGTACGGCGCCCCGGACCTACAACGTACTTGGATATCGCTTACCATATTCCGGCCGCTCATCATCCGGATCGCGTCGCCTTAACGTTAATCGATTCCCTGCTGACCGGCGGCAAACCGCCTTCTTCCTGGAATGGCGGTAAGGTGATGGGACGCAGCTCTTTGCTCTATCAACAGTTGGTTGACGGCGGTTTGGCCACCGAAGTCTATTCGGAAGCTCATCCCACAATTGATCCCGGCTTATTTCGCATCAACGTCACGTTGCGTCCGGATGCGGATGTAGACCATGTGGAATCATTGGTGCTGCGTACGGTAGAGCAGTTGGCCACGACGCTTGTAGCTGAAGCGGATCTGGCGCGTGCCCGCAAACAATGTCGGGCTCAGTTCGCCTACTCGCAGGAAAGCGTCGAGAGCACCGCCTTGTTACTGGGGGTTTACGCCGTTACCGGCGGCCTTGATTACCTCGCGCGCTACCTGGATCGACTGGATTCCTGCAGTGCGGAAGAGATCCGACGGGTCGCGGCTACCTATCTCCGCCCCGACAACCGCACCATCGGGCGTTTCATCCCGGTTGAGGAAACAGACGAAACTGGTCGCGACTTCGACGAGGCATCTGAGGCAACAGCAAACAAGGCGACAGGCGGTGCCGATGTAGACTTTTCCAGTTCCGCTCCTGAAGAAAACGCCGTACAGGCGGCGCAAACACTACAAAAAGCTCGCCAGGCCGCCGGATTGACGTTGTACACACCGCAGTCCTTAAGGACCGCCTTACCGGGACCTGGCCGAATTCGACGCGTAAGGCTGCAGCCCGGAGTCACAGTCTTAGCCTGCGGATCAGACAGTGATACCGTTACCTTTAAAGTGGCCGCACCTGCGGGTTCAGCCTACGATGGTCCCCTGCAGGCCGGCCTGGCGTACTTGGTGAGCAGTGCGCTGATACGCGGAACCCAATTGCGCTCAAACAAAGAACTGCACACACTCACCGATGCCATGGGTATGTCGGTGTCCATATCCTGCGATGAGGAATTTGCCTCCTTAGAGATATCCTGTTTAGCCGAAGATGTGCGCTTGGCAGCCGAACTGCTGGCCGAGGTGTGGTTACAGCCCAGCCTTTCAGACGATAGTATTCATAAGGAGATCGGCAAGCTGCTCGCCGCCATCGGAGAACGGGAGGATGATACACGTGCGGTTGCCGATCGTGTTTGGAAAGAGTTGGCATATGCCGACCACTGCTTTGCCCATCCGGTAGACGGTTACGCCAATACGGTGGAACGTCTGGAACCGCAGCAGTGCAGGCAGTTCCACGCCTGTCACTATCTGGCAGGTCCCAGTACTCTTTGCGTCACTGGTGGTATTGACCCGCAACACGCTATCGACTTGCTTGCTCAAGTGTGGCGACAACCCAGCAACACCGGCGCAACGCACAATACCCTCCTCAATGAGCTGCCTCCCTCTGCCAAAGGAGCAAGCCGACGGCTCCACTTGGCCGGCAAGAGCCAGGCGGACATCACATTAGGTCTGCCGACGCTTCCCTACAATGCCGCGGAGTATCCTGCATTCTATATAGGGAATCTCATTTTAGGCAGATTAGGTATCTATGGTCGCCTGGGAGCGCGGGTGCGAGAACGACTCGGCCTAGCCTACTACGTATACTCAAGCATAGAACCTAAACGCATTGCCTCGCCGTGGACCGTACGCGCCGGTGTCGATCCTGCCTGCGTGGAACAAGCTATAGAAGCCATCCTACAGGAGATTCGGCGTATCACCGCAACACCTGTTTTTGGGACTGAATTGGCTGAAGCGGTAGGTTACGTATTGGGCAGCCTACCGATGAAGTTGGAGTGTTCCGTCGACCTGGCCGATACCCTTCTGGATATGGAGTTGTACAACCTGGGACTAGACTACTTGCAGACGTTCCAAGAGCGGGTAATTCACACAACAGGAGAAGATGTGCAAACCGCTATGGCCAAGTATCTGCTCCCGGAATGCTTTAGCTACGCTGTAGTCGGCCCCTGACCAGCAACTAAATCAAAAGAGACAAGTGCTTTGGTTCCGTAACGAACCAGGAGCGAGGCGCTTATACCACCTGCTCCTGGTTCCAAATGTCTATAGAGGTAGACAGCTTGCGGCCACTCGTTACTCCTCGCCATACCCGGCAGGATGGGTCTGAAGCCAGCGCCACGCGGTTTCAACAATGGTATGGAGATCAGCGTAGCGCGGCTGCCAACCCAATAACTCTCTCGCTCGGGTAGAACCAGCCACTAGCACCGCCGGATCACCCGCCCGGCGCGGCGCCGTCTGTGCCGGGATCGATTTGCCCACCACCTTTTCGGCCGCAGCCAACACCTCCTTCACGCTGAAGCCCTGTCCGTTGCCTAGGTTGAAGGCGTCGGTAGGCGCTCCTTTCTCCAACGCTCGCAACGCTAATATGTGCGCCGCAGCCAAGTCGCACACGTGTACGTAATCGCGCACGCAGGTTCCATCCATCGTAGGGTAATCCGTACCGAAAATGGCAAGCTGCTCGCGCATACCCAAGGCTACCTGTAAAATGATGGGGATCAAATGGGTTTCCGGGTTATGATCCTCACCGATCGTACCGCTTGGATGCGCCCCGGCTGCGTTAAAATAGCGCAGTGATATGGATCTGAGACCATACGCCGCGTCATAACGTGCGAGTATCTTTTCGAAAAAGAGCTTCGACTCGCCATAAGGGTTGGTCGGCGACTTGGGATGATCCTCCGGAATGGGGACCGTCTGCGGTTCGCCGTAAACAGCGGCCGTAGATGAAAAGACCAGCATTTTAACCTCATGCGCCACCATGGCATCCAATAAGGTCATACCATTACTGATATTATTCCTAAAGAAACGATCGGGGAACTTCACCGACTCTCCGACCTCGGTAAAGCCGGCAAAATGCAACACGGCTTGAGGTTTATACTGTGCAAAGACCCGATCCAACGCCGCAGCATCGGCCAAACTCACCTGCGCCAAAGGTACGCCTTGCGGCACTGCCGCCGCATGTCCCTTAGAGAGGTCATCGACGACGATGGGGTCATATCCGGCAGCGATAAGGTCAAGCAATACATGACTGCCGACATAACCGGCGCCGCCGCTCACCAGCACACGCATCCTCTCCACCTCCGTCTATAGAATTCGGGCGCCGGCAGCTGCGCCTGTGAGCAGCAGTCCCGGCTCATGCCCTGTCTCTGCGGTGAATTTACTGCGAATCACATCCTGCAGCGACTCCACCGCTTCTTCTTGCACCAGCACGATCGCGCAACCGCCAAATCCGGCACCGGTCATGCGAGCGCCATAGACGCCCGATACGGTTTGCGCCAACTCAACCACCAAGTCTAATTCGCGACAGCTTACCTGATACAGATCGCGCAGGTCGGCATGAGACTCATACATAAGGCTGCCTAGACGCGACCAAGCGTTATTTTCCAAGGCTTGCGCCGCAGCCGATACCCGTTGGTTTTCGCCGACCACATGCAAGCAGCGAGCATAAACGCTGTCAGGGAGCAAGTGTTTATAGGTTTGTAACTGCTCTAACGATACATCGCGTAATGCTCGTATGCCCGGAATGACCTGAGCTAGAATCTTAACGCCCGTCTCACATTCGCTTCTGCGCCGATTGTATTCAGAATCGACCAAGCCCCGCTTCACTCGAGTATCGACCACAAGCAGCCGCACCTGGCTCTCGCTCCATGGAATATGTCGATAGGACAAACTGCGACAATCGATTAACAAAGCGCTGTTTTCCGCACCGAGACGGGAGATGAACTGGTCCATGATACCGCAATTTACGCCGACGAAGTTATTTTCGGCGCGTTGGCACAGCTTGGCTGCCTCTACCCCGGGCACCGTAAACCCCGATAAACAAGAGCTCAACATCAACACGCCCACTTCCAAGGCGGCTGACGAACTCAGCCCGGCTCCCTGGGGCACGTTGCCGGTCATAACCATATCCATCCCCGCTACCGAGTAACCTGCTTCCTGAAGGACATGTAACACGCCGCGCACGTAGTTACTCCAGCGCATGCTCTCATCAAACGTAATGTCGTCTAAGTTGACGACGTTTTCTTGCTGCATATCCAATGAGTAGACTCGCACCTGACGATCGTTGCGCGGCGCTCCTACCAGCAACATATCCCGGTTGATGGCGATAGGCAGAACAAATCCGTCGTTGTAATCGGTATGCTCACCAATTAGGTTGACCCGACCTGGGGCGATCGCTACCTGATACTCAGCTGAATTTTCACCGTAGCGCGCTTTAAATGCGGCGATTACGGATTGTACACGTGCATCAGCACCTGTTGCCGACATTAAAATGTCACCTCTTTTAAATCAGCCGCCTGTTTCTCTGCCGACATATCGGTTATAAAAGCGCCTGCACCGGACTCTGAACCGGCCAAGTACTTCAATTTGGTCGCCGTACGCGCCAGAGGCAGGAATTCGATGTGATAATGGAAGTGTTCATAGGTACCCCCATCGGTGGGCCGTTGATGCATGGCCATCATGTACGGCATGGGCTTGTCAAACAAAGCGTCATACCGCCGCACCAGAGTCTGGATACTGCAGGCTAACGCGCTACGTTCGGCTTCATCCAAGTCCGCAATCGTCCCTACGTGCCGCCTGGGATAAATATGCACCTCATAGGGGAACCGAGCAAAGAACGGTACAAAAGTCATCATATGCTCATCGGCCGCGATAATGCGGCGACCATCTTTTTGCTCTTCCAGCAGAATATCGCAGAAGAGGCATCGGCCGGTTTTTTGTCGGTGCTGTTCGGCCTGTTTCAGTTCCCGCGCCGGCGTGGGCGGTATAAACGGATAGGCATAGATTTGTCCGTGAGGATGATGCAAGGTAACGCCGACGGCTTCTCCCCGGTTCTCAAAGATAAACACATACTTCACATAATCCCGTGCGCCTAACTCCACAAAACGATCCACCCACACATCCACCAATGTCCGCATCTTTCGCTCGCTGACGTTGGCCAGACCAGTATGGTGATCCGCCGTATACACAACCACTTCGCATTCGCCTTGGGCTGTGCGCACGGGATAGAGCGCCGATTCCGCCACTTCAGGCGCATCCGGATGTGGTCGTAGAGACGGAAACTTATTCTGAAAGACGGCGATGTCGAAATCGGGCACCGGTATTTCAGTAGGAAATGCTCCGGGCGCCGTCGGACAGATGGGGCAAAATTCAGCGGGCGGTTTATATGTACGGTCTTGCCGATGCGTCGCCGTCGTGACCCACTCGCCCAACATGGGGTTCCAACGCAGTTCAGACATAACGCTTCATCCTCTGCTGTAAAA
>DUQB01000129.1 GCA_012838035.1 Bacillota bacterium
CGTCTTTGTAACGGCGCATGCCTAAGCGAGTCACTTGAACACCTTTTATCTGATGATACGGAAGTGCAGGTATGTTTATGTTGAGCACGGTATCGGCGTCTATTTTGCGTTTGACTGTCGCTAATACGATTTGGCTGGTAATTTGAGCAGCACTTTGCCAAGGCAAAGCGCTCTGCCGGTCATCAACCATTGACACAGCAATCGCCGGCAACGTCATTACGGCGGCTTCGACAGCTGCCGATACCGTACCGGAGTAAATGACGTCGGTGCCTAAATTGACTCCTTTATTGATACCTGACACTACCAGGGTACAAGGATCGTCCGCAGGGATGAGGGCTTCGAGAGCCAAGCGGACACAATCGGCAGGAGTACCGTCTACCGCATACGCAGTAATGTCATCAGCATACGGTACTTGTCGTACGCGCAATGGATAATACACGGTGATCGCATGCCCCGTGGCGCTGCGCTCCCTATCGGGCGCTGCGATCGTCACTTTGCCTATTTGCTTCAGGGAGTTCGCCAACGCAGCTAGCCCAGGTGCGTGGATGCCGTCGTCATTACTGAGCAATATATGCAAACCTGCTTCTCCTAACCTCTCACGATTTATAACTTACGGAAAGGACACCGTTTACTCCTTGGATCATCTCGATCAAGCGCAGCTTGTCCAGTTTGGGAGGAAAGTCCATGGACAGCTCCAGGAG
Source organism: Bacillota bacterium (assembly GCA_012838035.1). GTDB lineage: Bacteria > Bacillota > Limnochordia > DTU080 > DTU080 > DUQB01. The sequence goes on from DUQB01000129.1 coordinate 702, forward strand.
GGTGTGCCCCTGAGACTTTTGCTCAAATTCCACTCCGCGGATTTGGATGTCCAATTGACCCAAAGCAGAGGCGATGGCTCCCAATTGTCCAGGTTCATCGGAGATCTCGATGACGATGACCTGCCGCTTGGTAGGTAGTAACCTTCTTTCCAGCTTGGACAAGAAGAAGAGCGTGATCATTACCAGTAGTGTGGTCATTACGGCAGGAAAATAGACACCTGCCCCCGCAGCCATGCCGATAGCGGCTACCACCCATAGGCTGGCCGCGGTGGTAAGTCCGCGCACGGTCGGACCCTCACGCATGATGGTTCCCGCGCCCAGGAAACCGATACCACTGACGATTTGGGCCGCCAATCGACCCGGATCATAATCTAGCACTCCGCTTAACCTGGTAGGAGAAAATGCGTATATGGACAATATCATGATTAATGACGAACCCAATGAAACCAGGATGTGTGTGCGGAAACCCGCGGGGCGTCCGTGACTCTCTCGTTCCAGGCCGATTAATCCGCCCAAAACAAGTGCAAGCACCAATCGTGCTACCAATTCCAAATCGGTCAAGGGCATGGTAGTGAACACCTCGTAACATATTATTCCATCCGTACGGGAGGTCGCGCCCTGTTCATTTCTTCTTCAGCCGCTATATGCGCGGTTAGGTGGACATGCGTTTGCTCTTTTGCGGATAGTAAAAAGGCACCAGTTTACCCAAACGGCAAACCGGTGGTATCGCAGTGCCATATCCTTATTGAACCAGATGATAAGCTTGTGTTGCAAGTATATTACAGTTGGAACCGTAGCGATTCGGCAGTTGAGTATGGTTTTAAAACCGTTGTTCCATTTTACTTTTAATGCGGCACAAAGCGTTATCTATCGACTTGGTATGAGTATGCAGTTTCCGGGCCATCTCCTTATATGATAACCCATTGATATAAAGCCGGAAAACACGGTACTCGAAGTCAGAAAGGGTTTCCTGTATGTGTTTTTGGGTGTATTGCAGTCGTTCTCTATTAATAACCAGGGCTTCCGGATTGTCTACTTTATGATTATGTAGTACCTCCAGAAGGGTGCGATCGCCGTCAATATCATAAACGGGTTTGTGCAGCGACGTGTATGAGTTGAGCGGAATGTGCTTCTGCCGCGTAGTACCTTTGATTGCGCTGATTACATTACGAGTGATACACAACTTGGCAAATGACCAAAACGACGACGTTCCGGGAGTAAAATCCCGAATCGCTTTGTATAGGCCGATCATACCTTCTTGCAGCAGATCGTCATCTTCTGCGCCTTGCAGGAAGTATGGCCGTGTCCAGATATAAACCAACTTTTGATACTTATGCAGTAAATATTCTATAGCTTCTTCTGATGTGCCCTGAGCATAACGTACGACTTCCTCGTCAGTCATTTGACTGAAGTCCAACTTCTTGTTCGTGGGAGAATCCTCACGCGGTAAGGCGCTTCCACTCATGCAGTAATCACTCCTGGACCGAGGTAGACTCCTAAACGGACTGGATATCCCGACACCTAATACTAGAGTAGCGTAGTTGCACATCCTTTCATATGAGACATGCTTTTGCTCGCATCTTGGATGACGGTATGTACCTTTATGCCAGAAATGTATCTATAAATTAACTATACATGCCACAAACCAACTGGAACATCAGCTGCGTATTTAGTCGGCTAAAGGGCTTAACCAAACACTGTCCGCATCCTCGTCGCGGGGATTATACTCCTCCTCTCCATCATTCTATTACACCTTCCGAGTTGTCGCAAAACAACTCGGTTTCGCACAACGGCCGTACACAGTAAACGCTGTAGAGCGTTAGTTTGATCGAGAATGGAAAGGCTGCGCGTATATGGCGCTAAGTAGAGTTTAGGAGAAGAAAACCTCTCTGTCTGACTTTAATATATATCACTTTACCTCACTTGGAAAGGCAGGATCGCACAGAACAGCAAAAAAGGAGTCTTTCCACCAGGTTGTTTGCCGTACCGGAAAATCAAATCAGTCACCAGGACAACCTGGAGGCTGGTTTTGTAGAGTCTGCGAGCCCTCGCCGCCGGTATATCCATGCCAGTCGCGGTATAGTGTACCTTCGGCCAAGTGTGAGTCAAAATGGGACCGCAATCATCGCCTTGCAGTAGATATGGCGGCTAAACGGTTCCATGATGTTACGACGTTTCATCTGCGTTGCATCGATCACCAGTCACCTAGCTAGTTGATTTGTCGTCGAAACATGGCCGTGCACCGCCAGATACTGCAAGGCCAATTCCAACGCCATTTCAGTTTGATCCCTGGATGAGCCTCCCTGCATAAACACGGTATAGGGCGGACGCATCGGAGCATCTGCGGTGAGTTCGCTGGAAGCTCCTTGCACAAACGTTCCTGCAGCCATAACTACCGGATCGGCATATCCCGGCAACTCGTCAGGTTCAGGTACCGCCGTACTATCTATTGGCGAACAATTCTGGATAGCGCGACAGAACAACAAAACAGCCTCTGCGTTCCTCAAAGAGATGGCTTGGACGGTATCGGTACGGTGTTCATTCCAACGTGGATAAACCTCATAACCTAACTGTGCAAAGGCATGGGCGGCAAGGATGGAGCCGCACAATGCTTCACCTACCAATAAAGGGGCTAGATAAAGACCTTGTAGCAAGGCTCGTCCCAAGCCCAACATGGGGCCGACTTTATATCCTAATCCCGGCGCGACGATATGATCAGCCACTTGTCTAACCAAGGTTTTTTTGCCGACGACATAACCGCCGGCCGGTGCCAGGGTACCGCCTGGGTTCTTAATAAGTGAACCGGCCATTATGTCGATACCATGGTGGGTTGGTTCGGTCTCTTCTACAAACTCACCGTAGCAATTGTCGGCAAAACAGATGACATGAGGATGTATGCTCTTTATCTGACGGACAACCGCGCCGATTTCCGCCGGCGTAAACGAAGGGCGTAGCAGGTAACCGCGTGACCGCTGGAACATGACTATTCTGGTTTTCGGACTTATCGCCGCTAGTACTTCCCGCGCATCGATTTGCGTGTCGTTGAGCAACGGTACTTCGCGGTAGGTAATCCCCCAGTCATCAAGCGAATTCGGTCCTTTGAGTACGCGCTGGAGCGTATCATAGGGTGTTCCCGTTGCCGATAAGATTTCATCTCCCGGCCGACATAGACCAAACAGCGTGGCAGAGATGGCATGGGTACCGGACACTACCTGTGGCCGTACAAGCGCAGACTCTGTAGCAAAAAGCTCGGAATAGATCTCCTCCAAGCCATCGCGAGCGGGGTCGCCGTAACCGTATCCGGTAGTTCCGGACAGGTGCATCTCTGTGATGCGTGCCCGCCGATAAGCGTTGAGCACACGCCGTTGGTTCACTCTTCTTATGCCGGCTATCCGGTCCCACTCATCCTTTACCGCTCTGCGAGAATCACTGATCATACGGCTTGCCCAAGTGATCGTGTCCAATGAGAAATACGCCCCCAATTCCAGCGGGTCTTCCGCAGTGTTGTCTGATACACTCAGATAGTCTATCACAGCCTTTGCCTTTAGGAAAACGCCAACCGAGGACTTCCGGAAGCCGGAATCAGCGGCACGTCAGCCACCCTTCGGCAACATTCTTGACGAGTGATCCGATGTCCCTTCGGTTACAAATTGATTGAGTGAACGCGTAGGCTTGTTCCAACCGTGTTTGTATGCATAGATAGACTTGGATCAGTTCTATAGTCTTCAGTGGAGGTGTTCAGGTTCTATCGCTCAAATGGGTGAAGATCACCAACTCATTGCGACTAAAAATGTATCGAGGTGTTCAAGGTGCCTTATCTTCAACAGCGAAGCCTTAAGGATCTACGGGCCGTGCTCGTTAAAATCCACAGTAGCATATATGAAGTGGTCGCCCCTCTTAAAGCACAAGCATGGGTAACCCCTGAACCGGTATGCTTTGCCGATCGGTTTACCGGTACGGAGAAAACGGTGGCCATTGGCGAAAAATGGGGAGATTTATGGGACTGCGCTTGGTTTCGGTTCACAGGAAATGTGCCTGAGGATGTCAGAGGTAAGAAGCTCGTCCTACTGATTGATGTTAGCGGCGAGGCCTGCGTATTTGACAACGACGGCAATCCCCTTCAAGGCTTGACCAATGTACCTTCCGGGTCTGAAGGCAATCCCATAAGGCCTGGAAAACGGGTGTTTGAGCTGTCTCCAGATTACATGCCCAACGGTAATGTAGACATAATGGTGGAAGCCGGATGTAACGATCTGTTTGGGCGATATCAAGGCAATGGCGAACTTAAAGACGCCTACATAGCCATATGTAACGAGAACCTTAGGTCTCTTGTATGGGATTTCGAGGTCTTGCTCGGGGTGGCTGAGCAACTACCCACAACTTCGGCTCGCCGGGCGCAGATCATATCCGCACTTAACAATGCTGTCGTCGCACTGCGAGATTATTCCGACGAAGAGGCGGTCATCGCAAAGGCTGTATTATATCCCGAGCTTGCCAAACAAGCCAATGATGCATCTCTGCATATAAGCGCCATCGGCCATGCACATATAGATCTTGCCTGGCTTTGGCCGATTCGAGAAACAATACGTAAAGGCGCTCGAACCTTTTCAACTGTATTAAGAATGATGGAGCGTTATCCCGATTACGTATTCGGGGCTAGTCAGCCGCAGCTGTATGCTTGGATGAAACAGCATTACCCCACCCTTTACTCATGTGTCAAGCAGAAGATCGTAGAGGGGCGCTGGGAGCCTCAAGGCGCCATGTGGGTTGAGGCTGATACAAATGTATCCGGATCAGAAGCGCTTGTCCGGCAAGTCTTGCTCGGTAAACGTTTCTTCCGAGCTGAGTTCAACAAGGATATGCGCATCATGTGGTTGCCGGATGTGTTCGGCTATAGTGGCTCTCTGCCGCAGATTATGAAGAAGTCGGGCGTAGATTATTTCATGACTATTAAACTGTCGTGGAGTGAGCAAAATCGCTATCCCCATCACACGTTTGTGTGGGAAGGGATAGATGGCAGCCGTGTGTTGACACATATGCCTCCCGAGGGCACGTATAACAGCAATGCTGCGCCACAGGCGGTTGTACGCATTGAAGACGAGTATCTTGATAAAGGTGTTTCTGGTCGCTGCTTAATGCTGTTCGGCATCGGCGACGGTGGCGGAGGTCCGGGAGAGGAACACTTAGAGCGCTTGGCCAGGATGAAAAGCCTTGCCGGCCTATGCCCTGTTACGCAAGAACCGGCTCTTGATTTCTTCCAGAAATTGGAGAAAGATATGGCCCATTATGCGATATGGCATGGCGAACTATATCTCGAAAAGCACCGAGGCACCTATACTACTCAGGCGCAGAGCAAGCGTTTCAACCGCAAAATGGAGATAGCTCTACGAGAGCTGGAGTTTGCATGCTCCTTGGCACATGTTTATGCTCGGGCGGATTATCCTCAGGAGGTCATTAACGAGATATGGCAGGAAGTGCTTCTATATCAGTTCCACGACATACTTCCCGGTTCGTCGATTCGACGTGTGTATGAGGAGTCGATCCAGAGGTATGAGCATCTCCTGAAACAAGTGCGGGAGCTTACAGCGGAAGCCTATAGTAAGGTCTTCGGTCGCCACGGTTTACCCGGCACGAATGAAGCTGATACGCTTGTATGGGTTGCTAACTCGCTCTCTTGGTCAAGGACGGAGTGGCTTCGCACTGACGGCAAGTGGCATAAAGTCACCGTACCTGCTTTAGGATACATGATGATGAATAGCGATGCGGTTGCAGCTGAGCCTGTTGATGGGCTGACGGCATCAACCAATTGTATGGAGAATGATAAGTTACGGGTGACATTTAATGCCAACGGCGATATCGTATCTGTTTACGATAAAGAGCATGACCGAGAAGCGCTTTCAGGAGTTGGGAACCAATTAGCTGTGTACGAAGACACCGGTAACGCCTGGGATATTCCCATTCACTATGCTGCTACGCCGCCACAGTACTTCGTTTTGAACCATGCGGAAGCATATGTCGATGGTCCGCAGGCCGTTGTCGAGCACACGTATCACTATGGTCAATCATGTCTCAAACAGAAGGTAGTGTTGACTGAAGGTTCGCGTCGCCTTGACTTCATCACCAGCGTTGACTGGCGAGAGAATGCCAAGATGCTGCGCACAGCGTTCCCGATTAATGTGTTTTCTCGAGAAGCGACTTGCGAAATACAATTCGGCAATATAAAGAGACCAACTCACACAAACACCAGTTGGGATGCAGCCAAATTTGAGATCTGTGCTCATAAATGGATCGATCTGTCTCAAGGCGATTACGGAGTAGCACTCCTGAACGATTGCAAGTATGGGCATAAAGCGCACGAAAACGTACTTGATCTTAACTTGCTGCGGAGTACGTCGTATCCGGATCATCAGGCAGATAGAACCGTACACGAGTTCACATATGCCTTATACCCCCACGCAGGCGACTATAGAAGTGGTGGAGTGATACAGGCCGGCTATGAACTAAATATGCCGCTACAGCCTGTTGCAGACGCAGTAGCAGGAACAGGACTCCCCCACACTGGTTCATTCATTTCCGTTGATGCGCCGAACGTCATAGTCGAAGCGATAAAGAAAGCGGAGGACAGTGAGGCCATCATTGTTCGGCTCTATGAGTGCCATGGCATGGGTGTTCGCGCTACCGTCGGGTTTGGTTTCCCGGTACGTTCCGTACAGCTGGTTAACTTGATGGAGGAGTCTATTGAGGACGATGCATGGGATCCTAACAGCATGCAACTCTCATTCCGGCCATTTGAGATCCATACATTAAAGGTTAATCTTACTAGAGAGGAAGCGCATTCCATGTGACCTCCTGAGCTAGACTAGTTCCGCTGTGCTCATCATGCCCGCCATTAGTGCGTAGGAAAGGGGCTGCTCCAGAAGTAATTCTGGTGCAGCCCCTGCGTTTCGCAATATAAAAGTGAGTCATAGTTCTATCGTAGTGCTGTCATTAGTGTTAGTCCCTGCTAAGACCATAGCGCCAACAACAATAGCGCCCGCCGTGGTGGGCGAGCGCTGATTTGTCGGATGGTTAAGCTTTGGCGCCTACCGTTTTGGCGGACAGTAGATCGTGTACCTGTTGCACGTCTTTATCGCCGCGTCCCGAAACGTTCACCAAGATGATTGCATCCTTACCCAGCTCCGGGGCGAGCTTACGGGCATAAGCCAGAGCATGTGAACTCTCCAGTGCAGGAATAATCCCTTCAACTCGCGACAATAACATAAATGCGTCTACGGCTTCCTGGTCCGTGATAGGTACGTAGGCGGCTTTTCCGGCATCTTTCAGATAGCTATGCTCTGGTCCTACTCCCGGATAATCCAAGCCGGCGGATATGGAGTAGGCCTCCCTGACTTGGCCGTTTTCATCCTGCAACAGATAACTTTTCGAACCATGTAATACGCCTGGTGCGCCTTTGGTTAGAGTCGCAGCATGCTTTTCAGTCTCCGGCCCTAAACCAGCGCCTTCTGCTCCGTAAAGCTTTACGGAGCCGTCCATAAATCCGCTGAATATGCCGATGGCATTGCTGCCTCCACCGATACACGCGACTACTGCATCGGGCAGCCTGCCTGCTTCTTCTAGGATTTGCTTTCGAGCCTCTTTACCAATGACGGATTGGAATTCATGTACCATGGTTGGGTAAGGATGCGGCCCTACCGCGGAACCGATAATATAGAATGTGTCGTCTACGTTGGCAACCCAGTCCTCGATGGCTTCATCCACAGCATCGCTTAGAGTGCGCGTACCCCGGGTGACCGACTTGACTTCAGCGCCAAGCATACGCATCCGGAACACATTGAGCGCTTGCCGACGGATGTCTTCTTCACCCATGTAGATGATGCAATCCATGCCGAACAATGCGCATACGGTGGCTGTGGCTACGCCGTGTTGTCCGGCGCCCGTCTCGGCAATAATCCGTTTCTTATTCATCCGGCGAGCCAGCAGCGCTTGTCCTAGGGTGTTGTTGATTTTATGCGCGCCGGTGTGGTTGAGGTCTTCGCGCTTAAGATAGATGGTCGCGCCGCCCAGTTCAGCCGTGAGCCGGTCTGCTCTGTACAATGGCGTCGGTCTGCCGCAGTATGTCTGCAGGTAATAATGAAACTCGTCCATGAAGGCGCTGTCTTTGAGAGCTTTCTCATATTCCGCTGCGAGTTCATTTAGTGCGGGTATAACACGCTCAGGTACATATTGTCCGCCGTATTGTCCGAAGAAACCTGCTTGAAGTACCAATATTATAACCCCCTAATTTGTCTGAGAGCGGAAACCGCTCACTGAAGTTTTGTTTTCTCGCGCAGTGAAAAGCACGTTCCCATCGGAGTTGGCGCAAAGAAAAAGCCGAACCCGGGTGAGTTCGGCAGTGTTATCGAAGCATGAGAAAAGATGGTTGACAAACCACTCAACTATGCTGGACTCTGCTCTGCTCAACTCTGGGATGCGCCGCACCTAGCGATTGACTCTTTAGCCAACCTTCAACTAGATACGTTAAAATTAGTTTACGCGATTCCTGGTATGTATGTCAACCGGTATTTTCATACCAACTGTCTACTTGCTTGCGTCAAGTACCTGCTGCAACGCTGTTTGAGCCGCCTCAACCGCTGCAAGACCATCTTGACCACTAGCCAGATCAATGAGTCGGCCTTCCTGTATGGAACGAGCAAAGAGGGCGTACATCCGGTCGAACGGTTTGGCTTCTTTGCTCTGTTCAATGTGTACACCATCGGACGATTGTACTACGTACGTAGTCATATTGCCGTAAGAGCGGTCGGTCGTAATGGTTCCTTTTGTACCGACGATATCTATACGGTGCACAAACCGGCGTTGCGGCGACGTGACCGTGTGCCCATAGACCCAGCCTTCGTCTATGACGGCAATGGCTCCGTTCCGCATTTTACAGGTAGCTACGACCTGGTCGGGGTTCTCAAAACCTTCTACAAACAGACCGGCGGCTGAAATGGATTGGAAATCACTGCCGGAGAACCAACGCGCCAGATCGAAGAAGTGTACGCCGCAATCAAAAATGGGGCCTTTTCCTTCCGTCATCAACATGCGATGCCGGTCGTCTCCGGCCCAGCGCGGTCCAGCCCAGTTATACAACAACCTCATGTAACAGACCTCACCGATCTTCCCAGCATCGATGAGCTCTTTGGACCGGCTCATCAAGTCGTAGGCGCGCATTTCGAAATTGACGGCAAGGAGTTTACCAACTTGATTCGCATAGGCGACCATCTCTTTACCTTGCTCGACATCGGATGAAAGCGGCTTCTCGCAGAAAACATGTTTGCCGGCGCGCAATGCCGCCATCACGACTTCGTAGTGGCTGCCCACCGGTGTCGCCACCGTTACGGCATCGATATCGGGCTGGTCCAACAGCTCGTGATAGTCCGTATAAAGCCGCTGGACCCCGTACTTTGCCCCTAGTTGCTCCAGATGTTCCTTACGCAGATCGGATAGTGCCGCCAGCTCTGCATCAGTACTCTCGGCCAGCGCGGGTATGTGTCCGTACCCGGCGACTGTACCGCATCCTATTACGCCAAACCGCATTTTGATGTGACCTCCCAGCAATGTGTTCGACCATACTACATCTTCCTATATCGTTAGCGATGATTGTTGAGATCGGAGCCCAAAAGCGTTTGTGCATTTGCATATGACACTTTATCCAGCGTTTGCTCCGAAACCGTACCCGGACTGCAAGCAAGCTTTGCTTGTACTGCTTTAAAGTAAAGGAACGGACTGTGACTGCCAAACACGAGATGATCATCCCCCATCACCTGCAGCGCCGTCACTAAGGTCTCCATGGACTCGACATGAGACAGCTCCGCCCATACGTTAGCGATTCCCGCCAGTCTCGGCAATTCGGCATGGAAGACGGCGCAAGCCAAGAAACGCGCGTACGGATGCTGCTTAGCTAAAGCTGCTAATGCGGCGGCAGGAACGCAAGGCACTTTCATCAGTGGATGATGCGCTCGTTCATCTGTGATGCGCATTTGCACGCAGAGCGTCAGACCGTCGGCATGTGCCGCTTGCACTAATTCAGACACGACCGGCTCGTCCAACGTATACTGATGGTAGTTGGGTAGAATTTTCACCGCACGTGCACCTTGCGCGATGCAGTATTGTAGATCAGCACGCCAGGTGGCTAGTGTGGGATTGATGATCACTACGGGGACAAAGAACGGGTCGGACGGCAGTTCGGTAAATAGCGTTTCGTTACCATACATCGGATCAGGTAATAGGACTGCTTCCACGTTTGCCACCCAAGCTTGAGTTACCCCGTAACTGGTTAAATGACGCTTCAGCGTTGCGCAAGTATTCTCTTTCAGAGGCTGAAAGGGCCAATTCCCTACGAACACACTGGTATCTATCAACGACTTCATGTAACCCCCCCATCGTATACGGCAGCCGGATACGGTCTTTTTCCATAACTTACTCATCTAGTTGAAGCAAGCGTTTGGCATTGCCATAAAGGATGAGGTTGCGCTCAGCTTCGCTGAGAGAGGCGCCTTGTACTCTGCCCAATTGCACGCCGAAGTCTCGAAGACACCAGTCCGAACCGTACAGTATGCGTTCGGCTCCCAACCGTTTCACGGCATATTCCACCATACCGGCATCGGGTTGCGAGCCGGAAGTATCTATGTACACATTAGGTAACTCCGCTATATCGGTGATTCCGCGCTCACGACAACCGCTGAGATGCGCCGTCACGAGGGTCACCTGCGGCCAACGCCGAGCTAAATGGGCTATCTCTGCCGGATTCGACTCCTGGTAGGAGTAGGATGTTTGCTTATACCAAGCATGATGTAAGACAGGTACGCCGATTTCAGCAGCTCGTGCCATAATGTGATCCAGGCGTGCATCGGTGGCTTTAACCGCGATCCAAAGCTTGATACCCTTCATGCCGCCTGTGACCACGCAGCGTTCAATTTCCGCTATATTAAACTCTTCAGGATGAGATGGGTTTAAGTAACAAAAGCCGGTGAACAACTGAGGTAGCTTGTCCATCACGGCAAGGGTTTGCGTGTTGAGATCCTTAATGTCTGCTGTAGTGGGGTTAGGACCGCCTTGGGCTGTAACATTACCCAGTAACACGATTTTGACAATACCGTAGGTTTGCGCCAACCTTTCTGCTTTAGCGAGTTCCTCGCCGGAAGGTTCCGGTCCGGGTGTGCTCAGGTGGGTATGAAAGTCGATATACAACGCCTGACTCATGGCGTAGTCACTTCCTTAATTCAACAGCTCCATGCACTTTGCATCACGACACATGCCTGGGTAAAGCGGCATTCGGCGCCGCCTGATCCAAAGATGCAATAGGCTGACCGCACGTTCTACGCAACAGCTTCGCCTACCGAGCATGAAGCAGTTTATTCTCCTGTTGCAGGCTGCGCATCGCAATTCTGTCGTATTTGATCTTCCTGCTCGGCTATAACCTCTCCTTGGTTCTCTGTCGAGAGCCCTACTGTCGAGTTTACACCAATCTCGCTTTTTGTACCACACAAAACACACCGCCCCTTCTCTAGCGATGCACGGTGGAGATCCAACGGGGCAAAAGCCATTCCCTCCACTAAGCCTTCTTGGCGCCCGTTGCGCCTACCAACAGCATAACCTGTCAGTAAACCGAGTAATAAAAAGAGGACGTACATAAGCCATATACTATCTGTCATCATCTTTCCCCCTTGCTGTAAACACCTGACGCTCGTTTTCCAAACGCACATGCGGCAGTAGTATATGAACCGCTCCTACAGCAAGCAGGGCGCAAATTGTCAGGAACGGGCCGAGCATAAGGCTCAGGATTAAGCTACAGCCGGTGAGCAGTACCGTTTCTACTCGTCCAATGCGTTGACTCAAATTGTAGTTGCCGACTCTCTTGTCTTGGTAATAGTCGAGGAAATCATCACCGCATTGAAGCGCCAACATGAGCGAAAATGCCCAGAGCATGGCCGCGATGCCTTGAGTTAGTGTGCCGAACGTCAGAGCCAAAAGGGCTTCATGTCTACCTTTCAGGCCGGTAGGAAGTCGTCTGTGCAAGTCATTTGCCATGCCTACTCCATAAGCTGCGAGAAACAAGACAATAGTCAACTTAGATAGTAGAGCAGCGCTCACTGTAAACAGTGCCAGGCAGTATGGTAAAGTAGCACTGCCGAGCTGAGCGCCGACTGTCTTTATGCCTCGCAGTTCATCAACCCATTCATCTAGGAAGTCGTCCATAAGACGGATCATAATCGCCATTAAACCGATCACAATGCCGGCGCTGAACAGTTGGGCCCAGGATTCACCCAAGCCGAGTTGTGCTCCAGCGCTACCAAGTACGGAGCGTATCCATGCATTAGATGCATTGGAGTACAAATCGTTTCACATCCTTAAATCCTTGTCCATACAGAGCGGATATCGGGAAGACCGGGTGGCCGATGAATTCTCTGCGAATTATCTCCAAGCCGGAAACAGCTGTGGGCAGATCCATTTTATTCGCCAAGATGGCATACCCTGTTCGCATTTGGGCAAATTGAGCCACCTGGTAATCTACCTCTCCGATGGCTTCAACAGCACCTTTGTTCGCTGCTTTGGAAGCATCAACCATATGCAGGATCACCTGCGCGCTGCGTACGGTAGCAAGTGTTTGCGCCATGGCACGCCGAATTGATACATCAGCATGGATGCCATCCATAAGACCTGAGGTATCGACGATCTCGAATTGCCGTTTGCCCTTTCCTACAGGAAGTTCCAAGGTGATGGATTGTAGACAACGTGTTTGGTGCGGCTCACCGCCAGAAAGAGTCCTTACAGCATTTTCTACGGCTAACGAGAGCAGCCGGCGCCGACCTTCCGGGTCTTGAGAGTACACATCCACATGTGACATGCCTAAATAGCGGGCGAAGTGTAGGACAAATACGCTCTTCCCTACATTGGTCTTACCTATGACCAAACAGCGGTTCATGCCGACACCTCCTCTATGTCGGACTCCTCCAGCAACATGAGGTCCTCTTTGTCCACTCGCTTTTTGCCGACCAAACGTACGGCTTGGCGTCGAATGGCTCTTTCGATGAGGTTACGTACCAAACGAGCGTTGCTGAAGTGTGGAAGACCGCTGTCCATGGCTTCTTGTAAAAGTGAAACCAGCTTGCGCCGTGCACCAGGTGTCAGCTTGTACTGTCGCTGATGCAACATCAAGCCGGCGATGTGTTCCAATTCTTCGACGGTATAGTCCGGAAAGTCGATTTGGATGGGAAAGCGGGAACGCAATCCGGGATTTGTGCGCAAGAATAACTCCATCTCGCGACTATAGCCTGCCAGAATCAAAATGATCTCGTCCTTGTGATCCTCCATCGCCTTAACCAGCGTATCGATCGCTTCCTTACCGAAGTCTTTCTCACCGCCTCTAGCCAGTGAGTAAGCTTCGTCAATAAAAAGGATTCCTCCCATGGCTTTCTTAAGAATTTCTCGCGACTTCAGGGCAGTATGCCCAATATATTCACCGACTAAATCGGCACGTTCAGCCTCAATCAGGTGCCCCTTGGGTAACACGCCCATCTCCCGAAAAAGTTTACCGAATATTCGAGCGACCGTTGTCTTACCAGTTCCGGGATTACCAGCAAAAATCATGTGCATAACCAAAGGCTCTGTCACGA
>DUQB01000130.1 GCA_012838035.1 Bacillota bacterium
AGCTCCCTGCCTCGCCCTTGGCGTGCACACCCCTTCGCCCATCTCCAACACCTATTGACGCCCGTCGACGGTGATGATCTCGTATCATACTCTAATGGTTTTTGAGGTAAAATCCGTCTCCGCTCTTCCAGCAGCAGCGGGCGGTACTTCGGGCAAATGACGGATTCATAGGCGGCCTCCGTGTTTTGTTATTGCTTCGGCCTGTAGCCGGCGAGCATGGAAAATGCCGTGCGGCTACATTCATCAGGGCATCTTGACGTCGCCTGTTGCGCAGCGACCTTGCGGCTAAGCCAGCGCCGAAGTCCCTGAGACGCTCATGTAACTTGCCTTTCAATTGCCTATAGATTTTCGATTACATGCAAAAGGTAGATGCAGATCGATGACGAAGAAAAAAAGGACACGTATAGATACGGTGACTGTCCGGCGTTATGCATTGAAGCGCCGGATGCGCTCAGCGAGCGAAAGGAGAGAGAATAACGCAAGCTAACTGCAAATGCGGCGCTGAGAAACGCCAAGTTCACCCATGACATCGGAACAATGCTATGAGAGAGGAGCGTGAGGTCTTTTCATGCAGGTGAAACATACATTTCTCGTCATGATTTTGTTGGTGGTAGTTTTGAGTATCCCGACGACGGGGCTGGCAGCCGTTAACCTCATTCGCAACGCCGGTTTCGAGGAGCCCGTCTCAGACAACGTCATCCCCGGTTGGGTTCTTTTTACCGGGGACATCGGCACCACCATTACGGTAGATGAAGGAACAGCTTACTCGGGAACCAAGGCGCTGGTATTCCACGACACTTCCAACGCCATCGGCGCCGGACTACGCAGCGAACCCATACCGGCCAAACCCGGCGAGTGGTACGGGGCCAGCGTGTGGGTACACTGTGATCCGGGCAGTCGGGTCTTTCTCTACATCGACTTCTGGGATGCGAATAGACAACGAATCGCCACGAAGACGGTGCTCAGCAGCCTGTCGGGCGTATGGGAACAGCTGGGGGTGGAAGGGGAGGCGCCGGAAGGTACGGCGATGGTCTCCATTATTCTTTTCTCCCAAGTGGCGAACGTCGGCGTCAGCCGCTGGGATGACGCCACACTGTACAAGTTGTCTGATGAGTTCGCCGCCGCGGTCGGAGGCACGACTCAGGTTGTTGATCCTCTTACGGGTCAAACGGTGATCAACCGCCTGCGCAACTCCGGCTTTGAGGCGCCCACCACCGATGTGACCATCCCTGGTTGGGTTACCTTCGCCGGCACCATCGGCGATGTCATGCGGGTGGAAGAAGGTTTGGCTTATGCCGGTAACAAAGCGCTGGTCATCCGCGATATGTCCGGCACGGTCAGCGCCGGGCTGCGCAGTGATCCTTTGCCGGCTAAGCCCGGTGAATGGTATGGAGCGAGCGTGTGGGTGTATAACGAGCCCGGCAGCAGAGGCTATCTGTACCTAGACTTCTGGGATGTCAACAGGCGTCGCATCTCGGCCAAGTCGGTGCAAAGCAAGGAAACGGGCCGATGGGAACAACTCCGTGTAGATGCCGAAGCCCCGGAAGGCACGGAAATGGTCTCTGTCATTTTGTTCAGCCAGGCCGTCAACATCGGCGTCAGTTACTGGGACGACGTTGTGCTGTATAGCATCTCCGAGCAGTTTACCACGAGTGAGGCAAGTGAAGAAATCCTCGAAGTGGTCGCCGATGTAGAGACCCTGGATTACGCCCCTGCGGATTTGAGCGTGGTCACCACCAACCCGCCCGCCTTTGTATGGATACCCGTCCCCGCAGCGGCAAGCTACACGCTGCAGCTCTCTACCGATCCCGCATTCTCAACCGCATCCACCATGACGGTGGAGGGGATCAAGCTCAGCCTACTTCGACCGTCGTTTACCTTGGATCCGGAGAAGACGTGGTATTGGCGGGTATTTGCCGTGGATAAAAACGGGCAGACATCGGCGCCGACCAGCACACGCAGCTTCAACCTGGCGCCAAATGCCGTCACCGTCGCACTCCCGGACCTGAACATCGTCAGGCGGCGTATACCCGCCTCGCACCCCAGGCTCTTCGTCACGCCGGATACGCTGGCTACGTGGCGTGCGGGCATCGCCGATAATATGCTTATGAGCGCGCTGTGGCGCGGCATCAACACCGATGCGATCATCGCAACCCTCGAGCCGTTGCCCGGTGAACCGCCCAACCCCAGGCCCGGCGGCGTATTCAACGAAGAGATATGGTCACAGGCGAACCGTATCACCGAAAATGCTTTGCAGAAGGCGGAGTTGCTCTCCATGGCCTATTTGATGACCGGCAACCCGCAGATGGGCGAGGCGGCGCGGCGTTGGATCATGCATATCGCTTCCTGGAATCCGTCGGGCAACACCAGCGCCCGCACCAACAGCGATTCCTCGCGGCCTATTCTTCAACGGCTCAGCAGGGCCTACACCTGGGCCTACGACGCCTTGACGCCGGAAGACCGGAAGAAAGTGCAGGAGGTTATGCGCGTACGAGGCAACGACTGGTATCAGATTCTGCGAAACTTGCCCTATGAGAGCAAACCGTACGCGAGTCACCCCACCGCCGCTTTATCGGTGCTCGGCGAATGCGCCATCGCCTTTATGGGCGAAATCCCTGAGGCGGAAGAGTGGTTCGACTACATCGTGAACATCCACTTCACCATCTATCCGCCGTGGGGTAGCGACCCGGGCGGCTGGTCCGAAGGGCACGCCTATTGGAACACCTCCTTCGGTCGCACGCTGTGGTTCGCAGATGCGCTTAAGGCGGCCGTCGGTCTGGATCTGTATCAGTTGCCTTTCTTTAGAAACACCGGTTACTTCAAGATGTATACGCAGCCGCCCTACAGCAAAATGGGGCCGTTCGGCGACCATGCCTATCAGGGGCCGACCAGTGGTTCGGCTTCGGCGATGGGCCATTTGGCCAACGTGTACCAGGACGAGTACTTTAAGTGGTACGCTCAGTCGTTGGGCGTCTCCATACAGATGGGTCTGACTGGTTTCATTCGCGCCAACCTGTACGATCCCACCACTGTAAAGGCCGTACCGCCGGAAGACCCACCGACTGGGGTGTACTATGCGGACATCGGCTGGGTGGTGTTCCATCGCGACTACTTAGCGCCGGATAAGGAACGCCTGCAGTTCATGTTCAAGAGCAGCCCCTACGGCAGCTACAGCCACAGCATGGCCGATCAGAACAGCTTTACCCTGGAGGCTTACGGTGAACCGTTAGCCATTTCCTCGGGCTATCGGCCGTGGTACGGCAGTCCGCACCACATCGGCTGGACCAAGACTACGCAGGCGCAAAACGCCATATTGGTGGACGGCTTTGGGCAAGTGGTGCAGTCGTTGCAAGCCAAGGGGATGATTATCGACTACCTTAACGGCGAGACGTTTTCATACACGGCCGGTGAGGCGCATACCGCCTATCCGGCTGGGCTGCTCGATCGCTACGTAAGGCATGTGGTGTACCTGCGGCCCGATCTGTTCGTGCTGTTCGACGACATCCAGGCACCGAAAAAGAGTACCTACTCCTGGCTGTTCCACGCGTATCATCCGGTGGAGATCCATGAGGACGGGCAGGGTTTCCTGCTGAGCGCACCCAAGGCGAGTCTCAACGTAAAGCTGTTGTCGCACGTACCGTTGTCCTACTCGCAGACCGACCAGTTCGCCGTCCCGCTCGATAAGGAAATGGATATGCCCGTGCAGTGGCACCTGACTGCCATCACGCAGGAACCTGCCGCATCGGGATATTTCCTGGCCGTACTGGAACCGCTTTTGGCGGGAGAGCAAAGTCGGGTCGCCGTTGAGGCGATCACATTGGCCAACGGTGAAGGCGTACGTCTCAGCGACGCTGCGCAGACCAGCTTGGTACTATTCCGTCGGAAAGCCGGTGAGCTGAAGACGCCCGAGCTCATCTCCGATGCTGCGGTTGCCGCCTGGCGGCAGGAGAAAGACGGCGAACAGGGCGTCTTAATGGCCGGCGGCAAGCAGTGGCAGGCGCAGTCGGGCCTCGAAATCAGCAGCGATACCACCATCAGCGTGGAGTTCACCGTCAGCGATAAGACCATCTCAGGTTCCGTCAAGTCCGACGCTGCTCCCGGTAGTCAGCCGTTAACTATGGTCATCAAAGCGCCCGGTATGCAGGACGCCAGGGTCACCTCAACGCATACCATTCTCGCGCAGGAGTATACTGCGGGAGAACTGCGGCTCCGCCTGGCTCCCGGGGAACACGAAATGCAAATCATGTGGCAATAGATAAAAAAGGGGAACGCCGGTGGCCCACGTCACCGCCGGGCGTTCTCCTTTCTTTCTATGACCGACCGACTATCGTCGGGGCAAATGAGAAACGCTGTATTTTGTTCGGCACAGCGTTCTTTCATGCGCTCCGTCACCAGAGTGCTGTAAACTGACCTTCACGCTGGAGAAGACCTTCAGCAGGCTCTCGGAGTTGTAGGTTATCTCTTCTTCGCTCTCGCAGGCTGCTTCCGATGCATTTCAATAAAAGACGCTGTTGGCATCTGATCGGTTTGCTGATTTTAGCTGTATGTTGCTTAAGATATGGAGGTAGATCAAGATGGGCGTAATAATCCGAGAGTACCAGGACGCAGACTACCAAGTCTGCCGCGATCTTTGGCGGGAGCTCACGCAATGGCACCGGGATATTTATGAAGACCCCACCATCGGTGGAGACGATCCCGGCGCCTATTTCGATCAATACTTAGATAAACCTAGTCTTGCAGGCTTATGGGTGGCGGAAGCGAGCACAGCTGTAGTGGCGATGGCTGGGTTGCTGGTCGATGGTAAGGAGGCGGAGATCGAACCTGTAATCGTTCGTGTGGGTAATCGTTCTCAGGGTATCGGTACTCAGCTGATTCTTAGGTTGGTTGAGGAAGCCAGAGCACGCGGTGTCCGTTCCCTAAGTATAAAGCCGGTTGCCCGCAATGCTGAAGCAATTCGGTGCTTCTACCAAGCGGGGTTCACGAAATTAGGACATATTGAGATGTTCATGGACTTGATGCCCAAAAAAGACGTAGAGTGGAAAAGCGGTATAGTAATTCATCACAACGAGTTGCGATACTAGTAGCGTGTGGAAGGCCAAGAGCCTGCCGGACACGGTGAAGCTTAACTAGCTCAAATTTAGCATAGTATTCTTGTTCAAACTCCATAGGACTTAGGTCTCCTAAAGTGCTGTGAATCCGTTCGAGATGATGTAGTTCACAATTGCCAAAGTGGCCTGGGAACGGGTTGAAAAGCGCCTACGGTGGATTAGCTCCTTCTTGATCGCGGCGAAAAATGATTCTGCGCAAGCATTATCATAACAGTCGCTCTTGGCACTCATACTCTGCCGAATTTGTTGTACCTGTTCCTTAGGCAAATCCTGGAAGTCGCCGGGTGACGAGGGTATTGCGGATGCCCACAGCACGGGTTGTACACGATTTGAACCGAGGTGATTGCCGTGTCCTACACGCAAAAACATGAATCTGCAGTGGTAACCCATGACGATATCGTCGCTGGTCTGCATCAATTAGGGTTGCCTGCCGGCAGCAGCGTACTGGTACACAGTTCGTTGAAGAGTTTCGGGTACGTAGACGGAGGAGCGCCGACCGTAGTCAGAGCGTTGCTGACCGTACTTGGTCCTAAAGGGACGCTTCTTGTCCCCACGTTCCCCTTTCGCGGTACGCAATATTCATACCTAAAATCCAATCCGGTGTTTGACGTGCGTAATACGCCGTCGCTGGTAGGCGTCATTACGGAGACCGTACGCCAATGGCCGAGCGCGCGCCGCAGCCTACATCCCGACCATCCTGTGGCAGCTATTGGAGCATTGGCAGAAGATATGCTGGCGCATCACGAAAGAATCCCGACTTGTTGCGGGTTAGGCTCGCCTTTTATGCGGAATGTATTCAATGACGGGTATATTTTGCTGCTGGGTGTGGATAACCGTCGCAACACCACGTTACATGCTGTCGAAGAGGCTGAAGACCCGGATATATTCAGCTCCGACACTTTTATACCAACGGTCATCGATTGGCGCGGCCGATCTCTCACTGTCCCGGTAAGGGCCTATGCAGAGAACCGATCCCGCAACTTCCCGGTGGTAGAAGAACCGTTGAAAGCGGCCGGCATTATGCGCATGGGACGCATCGGCGACGCCGCTGTGCGCCTAATCGCCGCGCAACCTATGTACAAGCTCGTAAGCGAGATGCTTTGTCATAACCGGCGTGCTCTGTTGGCGGATACCGCTAGCTAGTAAAAGTTGAGCCGGTACCTCTTCAGACACCTGCGTCAGCATAGATGCGATAGCTCATCCGCGCCTTCTCCGAGTCGGCGCTCAATGGAGAAAGAAATAGACCTGTGGTGCTGAACACAGGTGGATAGTAGGTCAAATCTTTATAAATAGTGCGTCATAACCGGCGGCTATCAATGGCGAACCATCGGGTGGAGGGATCACTCAACCGCGGGTTGATCGCCTCTCAACCTGTGTGATGGACTCCCCTTTATGGCCAAGGTACGATCAGGGTAGATCAATTCACCGGGAGGGGAGCGAAGGTGTTAACGCAAAAGGATTTGGGAAAACGGATTCATGCGGCGCGAAAGGCCCAGGGGTTAACTCAGGAGCAGTTGGGCACGGCAATCGGTGTAAGCGCCCAAGCCGTATCCAAATGGGAGTTGGGAGAATCTGTTCCGGATACGATGCTACTGCCGCAAATCTGCAAAGTGTTGGGGGTTACCGCCGACCAACTCTTGGAGATTGAGGATGCAATCGGGATTGAAGCTTTGGGGCGTTTGCTTGCGCACCGCATCGAGTCCTCTTCAGACGCCTCTCAGGACGAAAGTCTTATGCGGGCGTTGCGTTGGTTACACTTTGCCGGTAGTAAAACGCCGTCTTTACCTGGCATGCACAAAGCGGAAGGCTTAATGGTTACGGTAATTCGCAACCAAGGTCGTATTGCAGGTGTTCGCTTATACGACGCCAAAGGTCTCGCTTGCACTGTGTTGAGCTCCATTTGGGAGAACCAGGTCGATGCGGAACTCTTGGACGCCATCCGCATGGTTACCAGTCCGGTCCATTGGGGCATCGTTGAGCATTTACTTCATGAGGGTGCAAGAAAGCGGGATGCCATTGTAGATGGCGTGTCCGGCAGCGAACAGGATATCACTGAGGCGCTGGAGGATCTGGTTGATATAGGTATTCTGGTGCAGCGGCGCAACGGTTACGATTTCGCCGACGACTATCGGGCTTTTGCCGTACTGGTCGCAATACTGGCGCTGTGTTCCATAGGGAAACTGCAAATGTTGGGTATAAGCTCCCGGGAAGGCGTGCTCCCTACCGAAGAAATATACTTCTAAAGGTATGAAGGTTTAGTATGCTGGTATTTGACGGCGGTGTGATCACTGGCGCTGAAACTGACGGCAACGACAATACCGTCGCAGTGTGTCGGCAGTTCAGGCAAGCTGCGCCGGAGGTTTACCTTGCCGGTAGAATTGATCGAGGCGCTGATGAACTTTGGTGATCAGGATGCGGAATTCATTCTTACCACCAGTGAAGTCGAGGCTCTTGCTTCGTTTGCCGCGGAGCTCGGTTTGGAAATCACGTGGACGCGCCATGATCTGCACTGTTCACGTCAAACTCTGCGGTTGCCTTCTAATAGTATAAGCGGTGAAGTCATTTTGCTCGATGCGTCGCATCGCTTGCTGCTGTGACGCGATGCTGTTGGTCTAGATGGCGAAAGGATAGCGGACTGGGTATTCCAGCAGTGGGACATCTACTTTGACGTCGGCCGGTCCATGTTTACCGTTCTCGGCATTTTGGCTGACGATCACATCGTTGCGTTCAGTTCCATGGCCGCCGATGGAGAGGTCGCATTGGTATACACGTGTCCTGCATTTCGTCGCCGGGGTTATGGGCAACGGGTGTTATCTGAAGCGGCACGGTATGTGACAACTGAGGGCAGGCTCGCTTATTACAGCGTGTCTGATGAGAACAAGGCTTCTCTAACTACAGCGCTCTCCGTCGGATATGTGGAACATGCATTGCAGTTCGGCTATGCGGTGGCGGAGAAATCACAGCATGCGACTGGGTCATAGGCGCGTCGTGATCTGTGGGCGTATAGAGACATAAGGTCCAGGTAAAACCATTAAATCGGGTTGAACTGCTCATAGCGCCAAGCGCATCCCCTGCGGATGGCGAGATTAAGATCAGGCGAGGTGAAATCGGTTGTTCGTTTGCCCAAAGTGTTATCACGCCTTGTGGTTCTTCTACCCGGATCAATGCGTCTGTGGGTATGTCATCCCGAAAATCGACTCGGTCTATCAGTTCAGCGATGAACCTCCCGTTTCGCTGGATCAGCCGGGGCAGCGGTATCTCGGCTACGAAAACGTAGGCGAGAATTATGAAGGATGCCTTGAGCAAGAGGTCGATGACTATGGGATCTTTGGCGGGTGCTCACGTGAGTTGGTCCGCTTGCTGGGTAAAGGATGCATCGTGCTCGATCTGGGGACCGGACTCGGCCCGGCAGCCATCACCCTGGCGGTAGCGGGAGCGAATACGATCGCCGTGGATGTCTCCCAAAGAATGTTGGCTATTGCGGCGCAAAGAGCAGCGGGTAGGCGAATGAACAGTCACTTGGCGTTCGCCAGAATGAACGCCTACAATCTGGCTATCAGCAACAAGAGCGTCGACGCCGTGGTTGCGGTCGATGTTCTGCATCAACTGGACAACCCCGCAGTTGCCGTGAAAGAAATCATACGAGTGTTGAAGCCGGGTGGCGTCTTCATCGAGTACGACAGTGTAAGCTTACCACTGACGCCGGAGCAGCACGAGATTAACAGAAGGTGTTCGGAAGCGTTAAGAGACATACGTAACCACTACTATGCTGCGTTAACCAAACATGGATACGCCGGGCCGCCATTCTCAAGCTGGGAAGAGGTAAGAGAAACCATAAACAGGTACTTCTCAGCCCCTGAACTGTTGCCTACCGACTATGTAGGTGTATGGACCGAAAAGATGCGCAAAGGCATCAATAAGCTCAAGACGAGGGCGAGCGGCGGCGCACAGCTGATTCCTGATGATGTTCATGCCGCAGCATGGGATGAAGCGCACAAGAATGCAGTGCGCAAGTACGGGCACAATTACATCGATATACCCGGGTACAGCCGTTATTCAGGCGTAGTGAAAGTCTATCGACCGAAAAACGAGGTGCTGGGAGACCGGCAAGATTGAGAGGATGGAGCAATGAGGCAGTGGTACGAAAAGTTGTTTGAGAATTATGCCAAGCAGTACGACCGCGAGTCCTTTACCAAAGGGACCATGGGTGAATGCGACTTCATCGAGAAAGAGCTGAATTTCACCAAGTCGTTGAGGATTATCGACATCGGCTGCGGAACTGGTAGGCATGCCATTGAGCTCACTAAACGAGGTTATGATGTCACAGGAATTGATCTATCCGAGGCTCAGCTGAAGCGGGCAAGGGAGAAGGCGGCCAAAGAGAACTTGGAAGTGGAGTTTTTACGGTATGATGCCCGCGACTTGCCTTTTGAAAAGCGGTTCGATGTAGCCATCATGCTCTGTGAGGGCGCTTTCCCTCTCATGGAGTCCGATGAGATGAATTTCCAGATCCTAAAGAATGTGACGCAGGCTCTTAGAGATCCGGCCAAGTTTATCTTTACCACCCTTAACGGACTGTATAAGCTGTTTCGCTTCCATACCGACGCTCTCGCATCAAGCATGCAGGAAGAGGGCGCAGCCATCTCCAACAGTAGGTTCGATCTACTGACCATGAGGGAACACTCTCTGCTTAAATACACTGATGACGACGGCAACAGACAGGAAGTTGAGGTCTGTGAACGTTATTACCTACCTAGTGAAATAACTTGGCTCTTGCATTCCCTGGGCTACCGAAAGATCGAAATCTTCGGGGCTACACTAGGCGCCTTTTCCAGGGAAGAACCTCTTACGCCGAACCATTTTGAGATGCTGGTGGTGGCCGAAAAATAGCGCTCTTCGACGGAGAAGAAGAATGGAACGCAACATAAGGCGCGACATACGCAGCGGAACACTCGTTTATCCATCTTCGGGCAGGGCTGGGATTGGGAAAACCAAGGGCGGCAACGTAGCGCTCCAGTTACCTCTCCGTTCTTGTATCCGGCGCGCCTTGCCGCCGCCTAATTCATCATTACGTCTACGCTGTGGCTGTTAACGTACGCCTGCTTCTTTGAGGATATTTTCGAGCTTCAGCATCACATCGGCAATGCCTTGCGATACCGGCGTCGTGCCTAGGATGACAGGCCGTAACGTTTGGTAGATCGCTTGCTGTCGTTGCGCTTGCTGAGGTAGCGCCGGTTCTGAGCGCAACACCTCCAAACCGTCGATAAAACCGGCAAAAAACGGATCATCAAGGTACTCCTTACGTCCCAGGTCCAGTCTGTTGTTGGGCATAGACATCAGTGACTCGCTCATACGAGTGAAACCGTTATTCGCTTTCTCCATCGTCAGCCAACGTACGAAGTCCCAAGCTATTTCTTTATTCTTGCTTTGACTGGAGACGAATAAGCCCCAGCCATACTGTATGGCCGCATGCTTACCTTTGTTCACAGGCATTAAAGAGGTCCTGATGAACTCGATGTCGTGGGGTTGCTGTGCCGCGATCTGCGCTCGCCAGAAAGTTGGTGTTACCGTCATAGCTCCTTTGCCGTTCCGTAGGTGATTGTCAAAGCTGAACAGACCTTCAGCGCTCATCCTGGTAAGATACTCCAACGTTTCGATTGCCGGCGGTTGGTCTAGATACAGTCCGCCATTCGAGTCAATGTATTCACCACCATTGGTCCATATCATGTTGATAAAGCTCTCAGCGAACCGGGCATACTGCCCCAGAATTGAGAAGCCGCTTTGTATGATTTGGCCATCGGCGCTTACGCGAGTCAGCTTGCGGGCTCTTTCGTATAGATCTTGCCAGGTTTTATATTAGCGACTACTCCCGCCTCGTTAAACAACCGTTGGTTCCAGCCGAGGGCATACAACTGATTCTCAGTAGGAACGCCGTAAAGCTGCCCATTATACGTAACGCTGGGTAACACGGGGGGTAGAAAGAAGGCCTTTGCTTCAGCGGCCAATTGCGGCGGCATCGGATCCATCACGCCGGCATTGAGTAGTCCCACGGTTACGCCGATAAAACCATGAATGACATCCGGCATCATGTCGCCGACGGTCATGGTGAGCAGTTTGTTTATTCCTTGATCAGTAGCGGTGTTTACGAACAAGAATTCCAGTTGTACGTCCGGGTGAAGCTCCATGTACTCCGCGGCATGTTGTTCAAACATCTGACGTGTGTACTCATGGCCCGTCATGGTCACTACTGTCTTTGCCTGTGATGCGGCGCTCAACACGAGGACGAAGACGATAGGAAGCAACAAGACAGCTAAAGATCTACGCACTTTACCATACTCAGACACCTTCATTCCCCTCTTTCTGGAATAATGGATTTGTTTGACCAATACCGGAGGATGTTGTGCTAAACGATTAGCCACATGTGCCTTCGTTGTATCATATGGATATCCTTTATAAACATGGCGCGTTTGGATGGGGCTTTCAGAAGCCCCCTAGCCCGTTCGGCCTAGTAACTGGTAGATCGGCAGGCTTAAGTAAAGTGTTGCGTTATTGTTTTCGAGAATCCGCACGCCTTCAGCCAACTCCAAGCCGCCTAATTAAAGGTGTATTTGTACTTGTTAGCGTATAAAAGCTTAGATTCTGGGCACGGGGGAGATAAAATACTCAAGAGTAAGTCGACCGACTTACTTGGAGCGATCAGTCTGCTAAACGGTTATTCATGGCGACGCAGCCATCATTGATGCTCATGAGAGGCATCGTCCATCAGATGTTGTTCTGCCAGGGCTTGCAGTGAAGCCGGTCGTAGTGGTGGATCTAAATTGATTGGTGATAAAGCCATCTAAGAGGGAGAGATGTCCAGTGGGTCAGTCACTGCCAAACGTTATCATCATCTACCCGGACCAAATGCGCGCTGATGCAATGAGTTGCGCCGGTAACAAACGGATCAAGACACCGAATATCGATCGATTGGC
The DNA here is from genome assembly GCA_012838035.1 of Bacillota bacterium. Classification (GTDB taxonomy): domain Bacteria; phylum Bacillota; class Limnochordia; order DTU080; family DTU080; genus DUQB01. The sequence goes on from DUQB01000130.1 coordinate 12,080, forward strand.
CTGTGAAGGAATCCGTTTTACGCATGCTTATACTACTTTTCCTCTGTGCTGTCCCTTTAGAGCTTCAGTAATGACGGGCAAGTATGCTCATGCCCACGGTATGTTGGCTAATCACTATCCCATTCCGCTCGGTCAAGAGTTCATTGCGGAGATTATGCGCAATGCCGGATATCAAACAGGATATGTAGGTAAGTGGCATCTCAATGGCGGTAAGAAGAACGACCTGGTTCCGCCCGGACCTGAGCGGCTAGGATTTGAGTACTTTGTAGGTTTTAGTCGCGGCCACAACTACATGCGCTCCATTTATTACAGGAATACGGATCAACCGTATACATCCCAGCGCTATGAACCGGATTATCAAACGGATCATTTGATTGAGTTCATGGAGCAGTGTCGTCAGGACCCGGCAGGCCGTCCCTTCTTCGGCATGATTTGTTACGGTCCGCCGCACGTGCCCATGATAGCGCCGCCTAATTGGCTCAACCTATACTCTCCGGACGAAGTGCCCATTCGAGATAACACACCGCAAGATGTCGAAGCCCAAGCCAAGGCGCGCCGTTTCTTAGCCAAGTATTACGGCTTAGTCGCTAACGTCGACCATAATATCGGACGTATACTCGACTGGCTTGATTACCGCAAGCTGGCTGATAACACCATTGTCATCCTAGTAAGTGACCATGGCGACATGGCCGGTGAGCATGGGCGTTATGGAAAAAAGACATATTATGAGGCAGCCATGCATGTGCCGTTCCTCGTCCGCTATCCACGTCGTTTTAGCGGCGG
>DUQB01000131.1 GCA_012838035.1 Bacillota bacterium
CCGGTAAGCTCATTCTGCCGCCGGAGGAAGGACTTGCTTCCACAGAGTTGGCGCTCGAAGCGCAGGCGGTGGCGGACGCCGTACGAGTATAACGACCCGTGTGAGTTGCACAACAGCGAAAGATGTGATTCGTGGTGAGAATCGAGAATATGCGACTGTGTTGGCGTGTCTAATCCTCCTTTGCCTGCCGGCAGACGTTACCGGAGCTGCCGCGCCGGGATGGACAAAACCCAAGTTATACATGGTACAAGATCGCAGTCGACAGCGTAAGTGGCCAAAAAGCGAAAGGAGGCTGCCGCGTAAGGGCAGCCTCTCCGTTAATACGCAGATCAACGGCATATTCAGCCCGCGGCCGACCTCTGCTCAAGTTCATTAGCGTACAGCTCTTCCATAAATCGCATAAATGAAGTGCGACCAAGGCTGTTAAAGAAGTAAAGGGGGGTGTTAGTGCGTTTAGCCTCCGTTAGCGCCATATTGCTGACCGCATGGAGCACGCAGCCGGTGACTAGTACAATCAAATCGGCGGAGCGCACCTTGCCGGGTATGCGAGTCAATTGCTCAAATCCGCTCTGAAAATGAAAACGTCCACCCATACCTTCTACAACGGTTTGATAACACTGTTCATTTCCGTTTCCGCCGATCACGAGCACGTTCCGGTTTGCTAAAAGAGGTTGGAACTCTAGAGCGCCGGACTCGCTCTGGGTCTTTTTGTGTGCACCGGCTACAGCTTTACGGCGTTGCAGGTACAAACCGGAATGCGGCAATTTTTTAGCAATGCGCCCGAATAAGTCCTGAGTGCCTTTACGATACGGCCATTTGGGCACGATTACCTGCAGCGGTTCGCCGACCTCTACTTGAGCGCGCAAGAACTCATATTGTGAAATCATAATAGGCTGCCCGGAAATAGACTGGATGTATAATCCTTCGTTGCCGTACCGCAATGCGTCGTTAATCACTTGCGATTCGACCCTATCGATAATCTCGGCTTCCATATCAACCAGTGTGTTGCGGTCATGACTGAGTACTAACCGCACTTGATTGCCGGTCACCAAATCATCCTGGTCGAGCAAGCCTTGTGGCAGGCCCAGGACCTGGTCCTGCGCAACCAACCAGACTTGTGGCCCTTCATACCGCAGCGTACCTACAACCTCCAGCTTTACCGCCTCAGTTGCTTCCAACTGCTGCCTCAGCTCAACCAGGGGTATCTCCACCGCGCAGGTCGCACTCACTTGCTCATCGTCGGTTTCAAGCCGTTCCAGAACGGCAATCGTTCGAAGATACTCCTTCATGGTATCGGCGCACGCTAGTCTCTGGGTGGTAGGTACGGCGTCGCCCTGCTCTATCTGCGCTACCTGTTGCCGTAATAAGCTTTCCAGATAATGCTTCACCACATCAATACAAGCGCTAACCGGTACATGGGCCACATGACGCAGATTCTCCATTACGGCATCACGCTGTCGGTACTTCTCCGCCAACAGCATGTGTAGACCGGCCAACTGACTCTCCAAGGCGTGAATATGTACGATACCGTCAAGCAGTTGATTCTTAAGTTCCATCGCACCAGAACCAAACAACGCTTCAAATACGCGCTCTCGTGTCTCCAGCTCGCGTTGACGTTCTGCAGTCCGGGTTAGTTCCTGTTCCAAATGCTGTAACCGACTAATTTCCCGCCTGCTCTCCTGTAACTCCTTGCTCAGTCGGTCGATTGTGCGTTGTGTTTCCTCGAGATCCCGTCGCAACTTACCTAAGGCGCGGTCTCTTTCCCCTTGTTCTTGCCGCAGCTTACGTATTTGCGCATCACGCTGGGCCACCAGCTTTTCCGTCTTGGCAAGGCGCTTTTGCAAGACCCGGTTTACGTCCGCCTTCTCCTCTCGCGGCTGTTGCGGTTCAACATGGTTGTCCAGGCCGAGGCCATGACCGTCTTCAGGTTGACACGCATCAGCAGCGGAGGCGGTCTCCGCCGCAGCATCACCGCTTGGTGATTGTTCTTCTACGCCGGAAGACGCGGTAATCAATGTATCAAACATTTCGCTTAGACCGCGTACGGATTTCCTGCGATCGACATGCAAAGCAAAACGTATCATCGCCGGGCTGTACTCTTGCACTAAGTCCGCCAGGTAAATGCGTATTTGCTTGACGCTTTGCTCACTAATCTCACTTAATGCATCGATGCAGTATCGCCCAAGGATAAAACCCAACCATGTGGCATCCAAGTTCAGTATGGCGTCAAATATCATGCGTACCGGAGCTTTAATGGGCGCACGGAAGCCTTTAATCTCCAAAGTCGGCGGCAACAATCGCTGTAAACTTGGCTTAGGTATCTCACCAAACAAGTCCATGCATAGGGACACAGGCACTGCTACCGTCTGTTTCTCATGGTAATCGATCATATCATCAACTACGCCCTTTATAACGGGCAAGTTCACGGTATTCATATTGGCGCTCCTTTCAGGGCCAAACCAACAAATGCTATGGAATACAATGGAATCATTTAGTTGATACAGGTCTTGAACTGGAAGCGGAAGCAAACCGTAGCTTACGGCAAAGCTACATACTCGTAGTCGTATCGGCGCTTGCTTTCTGAGCGAAGTGGTCGCTCGCAACGCTGAGCGCAGCATAGGAAGGAGATGCGCCGAAGTTAACTACTGTATTAACTATACTGCAACATGATCCCTGCAAACTTTTTCCCTATGTACAGGCACGCGGCATTATTCTTCCCGACAAAAGCCCATTGGAATAACCGTGTAAAAGAAAAAACACCTGCAAGAGACGCTCAGGCAGGTGTTTAAATCGCACCAATCCGGCGAGTAATACGCGTATATCCTTAAAAGGCCAGTCCGATACCCAGCCAACCTTTGGTAGAGTCCGGGCTGGTTACGATGCCTGTTTCCGCACCGCCGATAAAATACACGTAATCGCCAATGGGAGCTATCATCTCTGCGGCCAGTTTTAAATCGTACTTGCCGAGCGCCGTAGTTCTATTGACGCCTGCCGACCCTGTTACCGTGAAGGTATCGGTAAGAGAAGTCCTGCCCCATATGCCTAGATCGGTATACTTGGGCGTCGCCGATCCGTCCGAGTTCCAACCGAACTTGCCGTAATAACCGGATGTTTGCCCCATTAAAGCAGCTATTGAGTACTCCCGCGGATTAAACTCCAAGCCGACCATGAATGACCGTCCCACCAGCATGTGCGCATAGAGGTAACCTCGAGTATCGCCTCCGTGCATCATAATGCCGCCGGAGAGAATCCCCTCAAATGCGACGACCGGCAAGGATGTCGTGCTGAATACGAGTGTAAGAGTCATTACGAGCAACGTGAACTTGCCCTTATGCGTTTCGTGCGAACGTGCCATGATAAAAACCTCCAAACCGTTGCAGTCATAGGCAAACACAACCTTATCCGCCTGGTACCCCTACGAGACTTACATCCGTTGAGCGTTTACCTGCCATATGACTTGCCAGCTGTGCCGGTATAGGCATGTATGGATGAGGAATGCCTTAATCCTCATCGATTGGTATTTTGACTTCTGTCTGTTAGTTGGGCTAGCAGTAGCTTGTATGGCAGTCGCTTTCGCTGCAGCTACCTTATAATGAGAAGGAGTTGGGTACTAACGCCGGCATACTCAGCGGTGAGAAGTACGCCCGGCTCATCACATTTTCCCACCTTGTCGGATGCTTCCTACCGTGCGAGCCCGTACTGTCGCACTCGCGCCGGAAAGATACGTGGTACCGAAGGTTTCTGACACTAGTGTTCCGTATTAATTGTCACCAATTCTTAAGAGCTCGTAGGTTCCCATCTGGTACTCTAGAGTATCATGGGACCTTGCCGTTACGCACCGCAGCGTCTTTTTCATCAAGCTGCCCCATCAGATCCATGTATGGTCGATTTGAGGGCCAGACGGAAAAATGAACCGTATAACATCATATGCGAACCACTACAATGGAGCAGATTTCGACTGCTTTAGCATCTCCGTTTACTTAGTTGAGGGCTTTGATTTTCTCATATACTTCAATCACAGCGTCCATCTTGTGGGCTCGACCAACTGCGGAAACCGCCACAATATAACGTCCGTAGCTATACTCACCTTTTGCCGGAATGGTGATCTGCTTTTGCGTCATGAGCGTGTTGTTCGCGTTGAAGCAGATAAAATCGGAAAAGCGCTCGTCGTATACGAAAGCATACCCTTGTTCGGCATCGCCATAATGGCCTACCCATGGCGCGCTTGGCTTGTACTCCGCCCGCTCCATCGTCTCCGGTCCGATGTCGCCGACACCGGGTATGTACACGTACTGGTCGCCGTTGTCGTTATCCATGACATCTCCGGCCCACAGAGTCAGATCCTTATCCAGCGGATTATATATCGTCGTTTCGGTATAAATCCACTCTTCATCCGGATGTATCGTGTAGGCCGTCTTTAAGGTTACCTCAGGAATCTCCTTATAGATGCTGTCTGCTTCCACAATCGCTTCGTCGTCGGTCAGCTTGACGATTCTTACGTTTTTGCCCTGCACGGTACCGATAGTGTCTGAATGGAACCATACCGGTCGTTCCTTACTGAGATATGCCAGGTTGATCCAATCTAGGCCGTCTTCCATACCGGTAACAGCCATGTCAATGGGTTTACCGACAGTAGCGCCGGGGAGGTGAGGATGTTCGGACGTCACTGCAATCATCATCTGCAGTTTATTGTTTTGTATAATCACGTCCGATGGCGTACCTATGGCCAATTTGCCCATAAGCGGTTGCCCACCGGTACCTGCATATACTTTGGGATCCGATGCGGCAGCTTCTCTTTTTGGAATTTGCTTCTTCGTAGACATATGGTCGAATACAGCCTCCCGTGCTAATTTCAGCGCCTGTTCCGTATTTTGGTGCCCCACCTCTATGTCGGCCATGATACGTTTTTCGCCTTTTATCCTATTATACACTGCATACACGGTTGTGGGTGGAACTAAATCGTCTAGATAGCCGACATTAAAATAGCCCGGTGCTTTGATGAACGTGGCCATGTTGGCCACATCGAAGTAACTCATGGTTTGCCATACACGCGGTAGACGCTGCTCCCATTGTTCCTGAGTCAGCTGCAACTCTGTGGGTGGTATGGCCAACCAACGGGCAATGCGCGGTTTAACCCGGCCGTTGATATCACCCATGGATGGTTTTAATGCTACGTAGAACGATACCCGTGAATCGAGGGCCGCTCCCACCAATGCCTGCGCGCCGCCCTGACTCGAACCGTAAAGGACTAAAGTGCGTCCATCCCACTCCGGACGTGAGGCGACAAAATCGATCGCTCTGAGCACCCGTAAATAAAGGCCTAAGTAATAAAATGTCTCACGTGATTGGGCGCCGGCAATACGGTAATCTCCCAATACGGGTCCGCTGGGTATTTCAGGCGTAATTCCTTTGGCGACCTCTTTGGTATGATCCGCCATATAATCCACCACCGCCATCAGACTGGGCACGGGTACCCCGGCTACGATACGCTTGGCCAAAGCCTTGTAGTATTCCGGCTGCTGCCCGTTGGGAATGCCGTGAGCATTGACGTCAAAAGCCAGCATACCTTCCTTTGCCCAATCCGATGGAATAGCGGCGCTGCGCACGCCGGCGCTGTGCAGCGTTATAATAGCCGGTAGCGACTTGGCTGCCGCGGCGGTCGGATAAGCGAGGTAACCGCGCACCGGCGCGCCTATGCAATCGACCTGAACATCATATGCTGCGATTGCGGGAACATCAGACGACACAGGCGTCAAGCGCGGATGCAGAGGAATCTGCGCTAACTGCTCCTTTTTTTCTTGCCAGAAGCGGCCAAAGTCATCGGGTGCGATCAACTGAGTAGAAATTCGGCACGGATCCACCGCTACCGCCGCGAGGTATTCTCTCTTGCGGCCGGAGATACTTACATGCACACGCAAGAATCCCGGCGCATCCAAGCTGCCGATAATGCGCGCAACACCTTCGTCGACCACAACAGTCCCCTCGTTCAGTAGGAGCACGCCATCCAATGTAAGTCGCCATTCCAAGGTGAGCCCGCTCACCGGCTGGTTGTCCTGGAGTACGCGAACAAGAAAGGTGACCGGTTCACCAACTGCATACCGGGCTTGTGGACGCTCCGCCGCCACGGTTACATCATAAGCTGCCGACCGCCTTGTTCCCGTATTGTTAGTCATACTCGATCGCACCACCTGTTCAGAAAATTCACCGGCTGAGGTCACACCATCCCCATACCTTGGCAACATGGTTCACCTATATGCCAACAGCTCCGGCTCAGTAAAGAAGGGCCTCATCATTAGAGCGACCATACCAATCGCCCAACGCCGCATAAACCTAACTCGCTTCCTCCGGCTTTGCCTGTTCTTGCTCAGCGTCTTCATCCTGCTCACCATCGGATTGTTTCACAGTGATATGCATCGCCAGATACTCTTGGTAAGCCGTGCTCACTTCCTCTTCCAATTGCGTTGCGTTCGGGATGAGGTTGATGGCCGGGTCCAGCGGGTCTACGTCGATGGGATCACTTGCAGCCTCCGCCAACCCAACCTGTAACGCCTCCAGCCTGACTGCTAAAGAAGGGTGTGAATCGGTGGGATGACTGATATGCCCCTCGATAATTCCCACCAGGCCGTTGGGCAGCTCATGCTGCCGTACTAAGTCGACATATGCGTCACTGATATTCGCCAGAGTGCGGTTTTCGTGCACCGCATCCACGGTTTTTTCGTAGATGGTCTGCCAAAGATCGCCATAGGCATGGAGTTTCACCAGCGCCCCGGCTAGGGTTTGCGGACTGGTTACTTCCGCTCCGGCTTGGTCCGCCACCAACTCTCGTTCCCTACTTAGCGCTCCTTCGGCTCCCCCAAAACACTGCAGAAAGAAACTGAGTACGGCAAACGCCGGTCGTAACGCGATGGTGGTGATGAAATCACTACCAAGGCCTATGCTCTGCAATGATAGAAGCGAAGCCACCGTTCCTGTATATATCGGGTAGAACCTCTGACTGAATTTGGTATCTTCACCTTGGAAATGGCGCAGCTCGTGACCGATAATCGATGTAACCTCGTCTTTTGAGAGAACTCGGCACAGAGGTAATGAACAGTAGAGGGTGCGACCGGTAAGGGTTTCGTTCATCGCCTTCACATCGGCTTCGGTCACAAAGAAAGTGGGATCCAGGCCGACAACCAGGTTGTCGGGACTCAGAGAGCCCAACTGCTGCGCTACGCCTCGCACCTGTTGCCAAAGGAGCGGCGCATTCTCTTCAGACAACGTCTTTCCGATCACCAAGGTCTGCGCCCGGCGCACCGCGGCCCACAGACTGGCGGCTATTGCTCTTACGCCTATAAGCGCCCCGATACCAATGCTGATAATGATGCCGATGTGCACAATGCCGAACAGCACTGAGCCAAAGATATAGATGCTGCTGATGGCTATCGCCGCCTGTACCAGCGTAAAACCGATCACTAAAAACAGTGTGAGATAAAGCAGAGGTGTGAACACGGAGGCCAGCAGACTGCGATTGCCCGCGGCATACTTGCCGGCCAACCGGATGACCAACAGCCATAACAGACTTACTGTAGCCACAAGCAGGGAGGCGCCTCTAATCAACCGTAATTTGCTGTATAAATCACATAGTTCAGCAAGTTCGCCGGGAATCAATCGACAGAAAATGCCCAGGGTAAAAACCGAGACCTCCTCTGGTTTCGCATCCGGCATCTCCGCCAGCACTGCAGCTTGTATCTGGGAGTTCACATAGTGTTCTACATAGATGGATACACCGTAGCCGATAACCGGGATGAGCAGTAGAAATAGCAATAACTGTATCTGCTTGGACATCAGGCTAATCCCCCACGCCACAAATAGGATCCCTTTACCTGCAGATCCATTTGTGGCTGTTTTCTGCAAAACACGCACTTGACCTGCAACAACTCGCCTTGTTATATAAAACAAGCTGCATGTGTTTTAATATCCACTGCTCATGACATTAGGCGCTTAGCACGTTCTGTCGCTTCCAGATAAACAGGCAATAAGGCATCGAGTACCTGTTGCTCTCCACGCCAAAGTGGAAAGGGGCCTAAACGCCGCAACAGAGCTGCCGGCGCATCTGTTTCATGCAATGTATCCATGCCCCCGGGTAGCGGTCCCCCATGCCAAAACAAGCTTGCGTCTACTTGTAGAGGTTCTGATTCAGATTCCGGCGCTGCCGGTTCCATCACCTCAATACTGACGGTATCTGCAGCGCCGCGTTTCTGCAGCTCGCTGACCAAGCGCTCTTTAGTCATACCGCGCAGTAAAAGAAGCAAGAACGGATCGCGGTCAAACTCCTCGCCGATTAGGTAATAGACGGCTGCAACATGTTTACACGGATTCGACCAATCCGGACATGAGCAGTCCGTTACTAAGTCCTTTGCTTTTTGCGGAAACAAAGGTACCTTGGTTGCTGCGAACACGTCCTCGATATCCTGAGGCATCTCGCCGGCTAACAAACCGGCTGCATACGCCGCCCGCTCTGATAAGGCCGACAATACTTTATCCCATTGGGCGACGTCCAATGTCTTTACAGAGATACTCACCTTGTAGGGCGTGCTTCGCGAACCCTGTACCTTAGCCTGCACTTGACCTTCCCTTATCTGAATATCCAGCACTTGCCCTTGCCGCGCATAGGCCCGGCCGCGAGCTAAACGTGCTCCAATGTTGAAATTCTCCAACACGGCCAACCAGCGTTTTGCCCACCAATTCGCGGCAAACCCGCCGCGCCTGGATTGCGCCTTTATGCCGCCCTTTGCTTCACGCGGTTTCGATGGCGGATAATAACCCCGGTAACGATCTCTACTCATGCGTCGTCGCTTCCTTCTGCAATGTCAATAGATCGCGCAGCTCCGCAGTTGAGAGTTCCGTCAGCCACGTTTCGCCTGTCCCTACCACCTGCTCGGCAATCTCTTTTTTGCGCTCGATAATCTGATCGATCTTCTCTTCCAAAGTGCCAATACAAAGGAACTTACGCACCTGCACGTTCTTTTGCTGGCCAATGCGAAAGACCCGGTCCGTAGCCTGGTCTTCGACTGCCGGATTCCACCAGCGATCAAAGTGAAATACATGGTTGGCTCGGGTTAAGTTCAAACCGGTACCGCCGGCTTTTAGTGAGAGTATAAAGAGTGCGGGGCCGGATTCCTCCGTCTGGAATCGTTCCACCATGCGATCACGCTTCGCTTTGGGTACGCCGCCATGTAAAAACAGCGTCTCTCGGCCGAATACGTGTTGTAAATGCTGCCGCAGCATGTGACCCATCTCTGCAAATTGGGTAAAGATCAGCGCTCGCTCACCGACTTGGAGCACCTCATCGAGCATTTCCACCAAGCGGTTCAACTTGCCTGATCGTTCAGCGAGATCCGAGTTGTCACCTAGGTATAGGGTGGGATGATTACATAACTGCTTCAAGCGCATTAATGTGGCAAGTATTAAACCGCGTCGCGCCATGCCTTCCGTATTCTCCAATTGCGCCAACGTATCTTCTACCACGGCTGTGTACAAGGTGGCCTGCTCTTTGGTGAGGTTGCAGAATACGTTCATCTCCAGCTTCTCCGGCAGATCGCCGATGACCGTCTTATCTGTTTTAAGCCGGCGGAGAATGAAAGGTCCGGTAATCTTTTTCAACCGTTGAGCCGCATCTTGATCGCCTTTGACTTGGATGGGCAACTGGAAATTTCGTTTGAAGGCGTCTTGAGAGCCAAGTAACCCGGGATTGAGAAACTCACTGATCGACCAGAGGTCGCCGACATGGTTTTCCACAGGCGTGCCCGTTAGTGCAATGCGGTAATCGGCGCGCAGTGAACGCGCCGCTTTGGCTTGTTTAGTCTCCGGATTCTTGATGTTTTGCGCCTCATCTAAGATGATGCCTGCCCATTCGACTTGTGAGAGCACTTCCACATCCCGGTAGAGCAAAGCGTAACTGGAGATGACGATGCCGACTTTCTGAGCTTCTTCGGCAAAAGACCGGGTGCGATGGCGCGTTGCGCCATGATGCGTCATGAGGGGGATGTCTGGAGTAAACTTGGCGGCTTCTTTGCTCCAATTACCTACAACGGATGTGGGACAGATCAACAGGACCGGGCGCATATCGCCGCTGATCCGATTGTGTTGGATGAGGGCCAAGGTCTGCACTGTTTTTCCCAGCCCCATATCGTCCGCCAAACAAGCACCTAATCCATAACGCTGTAAAAAGCACAGCCAGGAGTACCCCCGCTGCTGATAAGGTCGCAGCCTTCCCTGAAAACCTGGAGGTTCATCCATCAGAGCGAAGGAGCTCCGACCTTGGAGTTGCTCCAGCAGATCGCCGACCCAACCAGATGCCGTCAGCTGCGTAACCGTACCTGCTCCTGGGCCCTGTGCGCTCAAGGCCAGGTGCAACGTTTCGCGTACAGTTAAGCCTTGGCCTTGCTTTTTCTTCCACCACGCGATGGCTGCCTTGAGCTCATCCCGGCGCAGCTCTACCCATTGCCCGCGTACCCGGACCAAAGAGGATTTCATTCGGGCCAGCGCTTGTAACTCCTCAAACGAGAGGACTTGATCTCCAATGGCTACCTGCCAATCGAAGTCGATGACCGAGTCGAGTGTAAGACCGGTTTGCGATTGCATTTGCGGACTTTTAGCATTTACAGTAACGCCGATACGCTTTTGCCGTCGTACCCACCAAGCAGGCAGAAGCACCCCAAAACCGGCTTCTTCCAACACCGGAACGCTTTGCAACAGAAACTCATAAGCCTCCGGCGTACTTAACTGAAAACCGGTCGGCTTAGCTTCATGCAAACTGGCCGCTACCTGGGGGGAAATGCGTGCAGTCTGTCCCAACGCTGCAAGCAGATACTCGTTAGCTTTAATACCGGCCCGCTTGAGCAGTGCGGCGCCTTTTCCTCGCGCATGCCACACGGTGCTTGCCGGTACCAATAGGCTGGGGTCGTCAGTTGCTTGCAATAGGTATTGCACCTGCCATGTCTCATCGCCGTCCCCAACAGATTCTTCGGACGCCTGTTCTGGTTCAAGCAAGCGAAAACACAGCCGGTAAGGTGCGGCAAGCGTCGCTGTTATTGGACGTTGCCAGTCGTGCACCTTTGCTGCAAACGCACGCAACTCCGCTCCATCACCTACCAGCCGGCCGGATGAAGCGCTGAGCGCGTTGATCCATTGATCGTGCAAGGTGGTGAAGTCCGTCTTGTTGCTTTGACGTTTTTCCCCTTTGCCGCTTGGCTTAGTCGCAGGTGATTCAGCAGCACCTAAGGTACCGGATACTACCGTGGTCGCAGCGGCAGCCGTCGCCTCCGCACGCATCAGGTGATCTACAATTACTGCCATAAAGCGCTCCAGGGACATCAGCGCGGTTGACTGCGGCGGCTCCAGGTTGTTTGAAGGCGTGAGCGCTCGAGCAATACCCGGCATCGCGGCTGCCAACGACAAGAGTGTCGTCCGGTTACTGCCCATCATTACCGGTTGCCAAACTGCGCAATACTCCTCGCCGACAGCCGCGATGGAGGGAATCACCTGATGACCGGCTACCAAAGCGACGGCTAAACGGAGCGCTCCCAACCAGAAGCGCATATCCGCACTGATAAGTACTCCCGGCGCAACCAACTCGTCATCGCCACACACGCTAAGCAATTCGATTATTTGCGCCGGCGTCAATTGCCAAGCCGTGATCCGCCAAGGCAAAATCCGCGGCACAGCGTGTGAATCCGACGGCTCGCAGATCACAGGGTTAGAAGCTTGCGGCAGTCCGTCCACCGTTGGTAGCCAAGCTAATGCCGTAACTGCACTAGCTGAAGTCGGAGCATAGTCTGTCGGAATCTGAGCTAACGCCTCACTCATGCGCTGTTCGTCCGCAGCAAAAGCTAGAGGTGTAGCCTTTGCGCCACTCCGCCGCCGCATGCGCCTACTCATGCTGAATGGAGGCGCTTCTCCCCAGAGCACAAAGGCATCCTGACAAATACCCAGGTGTAGAATTACCATCGAGTATACCTCGTTCCGGTTCTATACGATGACCAATATGAAGGATTAACCGCCAAGGGCGGGTTCTCCTGCCGTTTTGTGATCAGGGGGAGCGAGGCGGCCGGCCGCAATGAGGTTGATAAGGCAGGGGATCTTCGGAGATGCATAACGCCCCGCAATTGTGCGAGTCGGTGCCTGTGTGCCTGACTGGACGCATTCAGCGGCGCTGTAGCCGATATCCCCACCTGCGTCGTCAAGCATGCTCCCTGCCGATTCGGTCTCGATAAGCTTACCGCAAAAAATCAAGCAGCTCCCTAACGGCATTGGGATGCGCTTGCAGCCATGCATCAGCACCTAACAAATCTTCTTGTGAAGCGAGATAGTAGAGAA
>DUQB01000003.1 GCA_012838035.1 Bacillota bacterium
CGCCATAGAAGATCGGACCGCGTTCATACCAATTCATTAAACCGTAGGCCGGGCTGTGGGGATCAGCCTGATAGAAATCCGGCGCCGACCACACCAAATCCAGAATACGCGTAGCTATTTGGCGGCTGTCGGGATTCATATTCATGGCCCAGTCATAAGCAAACACCAATGCGCTCTCTGCCATACAGTCCGCACGTATCCAATTACGCGGGTACTGTAGGCCATTATAGTCAATCGCTGATTCATAACCCTCAATGACGCCCTTCCGCCGCCCTATGCTAAACAGAGTATGATGGCGAAACCAATGCAGGGAGCGCTGCAGGGCGGTTCTTTCCGCATTTATGGGTAAAGACGACGTAGCATCGGCTAGCACCCCGACAAGTGGTGTGCAGCTTAGATGAAAGGTAACATCAGGAACCAGCCAGTTTAGTAAGCTTTCCCACAAGCTCTGCCAGTCTTTGTGCGGAGCATAGCGTCCGGTAACAAACTGGCTCAATTTGGTTGTAGCTACCATCACTGACTGTTGTGGTAGGGTAAAAAGGATAGGTTTAGCTTCTTGCGGTATGCCAAACACAGCATGACGGTAACCGGCTACACGGGCCACAACCAAGTGAGGTTCGTCTGCAACGATCGGCATGTACCAACAACCATGCTGCACAAGTATGGTTTGCGGCTTAAGTCGCGAGCCGAAGAAATCCGAAGATACTACCAGACGTTCCCAAGTGGTGGAGCATGGCTCGGCAATAGCATATCCGGGTAGATCGGCTGGGTATTCGATATATAGACGGAGCTGTTTCGCAGCTGCCAGAGCAAGATCTTGTTGCCGCACCGTCAACTCGGCACGCGGATAAGCATCGGCCAGAACCAATACGGCACTGGACTCAGGGGCGTTTTGTACAGCCTCTGTCAACGATGGAGCCTTTCCACAATGATACCCCGATCGCTCCAATACTCCGAGCAGATCGTTTGCTGCGTTGCACACCAGGAGCAAAGGTAACGAACACGGTTGGACCTCAGGCATACAGAAAACCTCCAAGAACCTGTCTGAAGGCGCAAAAAAGTCATGCCGCCATAGCCTGAGGATACTGTGTCCTCACTTACTTGCCAACACGCAAGAAAACAGTTTCACAGGTGTGCTAACCTATGAGATACTCTGGAATACGTTAGGGTGACCGGGCAGACCATGCAGCGCTAATTTGCCCTGCCAACCCAAGAAGATATACTTATGCCATTGGCTGCCGCGTTCGAACCAAGAATAGGTATGTAGATAGCATTGCTGCTCCAAAGAGTACAGGCTAGCCCACCCCCCCGACAAAATGCCGAGACCTTGAATGTGTGTAATATGCTCCATATAACGCGTTATCACAGCTCTCACCGCGGTGTGCAGACTCGACTCATCCTCACAGGCACAGGCTGTAGGTGAAATGGACATGGTCCCTTGAACATCAGCCTTCTCTGCCGTAAACAAATACTCTTGTAGAGCGAAACCTAGCCTGTAATCATACACTAGTTTCTGTACATGAGGAATGCCCGCGCCAAAGAACTGACCCGAGCCTGCTGGAATCTCCCGTGTCAAAAGGTAACGCACTCCCGCTGTAGCCGCTTGCCACCAAACCTGCTGCTCAGGGTGCGTATGCCACATCCGAGCTGCGATACTTAAGGCCCACACCGCAGCTGATGTGTTGCTTAGATCATCGTAATCCGCATAAGAACCGGTTGTATCATAGCGCCAGGCGCCTGTCTCAGTTTGTACCGAACACAACCAGCGCAATCCTTGTTCTATCGCTGCAAGGAACGGCGCCACCTCCATGCCGGCGGGTTCGGCTATCACATCATTGATTGGCCCGGTCATGGCCGTACCGGCATACCGCACCTGCCAAGCAACTTGACTACCACTTGAGCATACCCACCGATCTCTGCATTGCAGATAACGCACGATGTCTAGACAGCTGACCGCAGCATAGCTTGTGAACCAAGGTTGGTGCGGGTACTTAAAATCACCCGGTCTTTCTATCCGTCCCCAGAAGAAACCGCTTGCATCTTGAAAAGACAGCATAAACGCAGCAGAACGGAGCATAGCTTGTTCGTAGCCATGTCGACGTTTTTCGTCTAAGTGAGCGCTGTTCAAGAGGGTTAACAAGCAAGTTATGACATCAGCGTTAGTATCGGAGTAGTCAGCACGCTCACCATTGACGCTAATGCTGAAAGTGAAGCCACCGTCAGGTTGTTGGTGCTTTAGCAGTCGATCCGTCATAGCCACCGCAAGATAGCATAGATCCGGATCTGAGAACAGGTTACCCAAAACATGGGCGATGTAGGCCTGTTCTGCCAGAATGTCATCGCGATCGTCAGCCTGATAAAACTCGTGTGGAGAAACGAAGTTGTACGCGACAATATAATCGTCGCCTAAATCAACACATAGCAGTAGTTGCGCAAACTGTGCTTGTACAGGATTAGTAGCTGCTTCGGGCCAGTAACGGAAAGGGACCACCAACACCAGCGGTTTAGGTAGCTCAGCTGTAGATAGTTCAATCACCGACCAATAACGACCGGGACGGCAATCCCCCTCCGTCTTTCGCGCCGGCGCTTGAGAGGGAGCCCTTCGGAACGAAGTGGTCTGTCGCCATCCCGATGAAGTATGTACCTGACAAAGCTCTTCGGCAGCGGCCCATTCTGTAATCACCGGAACACTATTACTATGAGCAAACCGGGTAGAAGCGGCATAGTCCACCTGTAACTGAGAGTAGCGCAACCCTACAGTTGCAACCCAGCCAGGTTGTGTCTCATGTGCGATGAGCATGGCCGCCGGTGCGGTATGATCCGCCAGTAGCGTACAAGTCGTGGTAGTGACGATACTTGCCACACCGGTTTGGCGTGGAATCGCAATTACTTTCCCAGCTGGAGAAGCGGCCCAGCTCTCTCCCCGCTGTATCCACCCTGATTCCCATGTTACCTGCAGTCCATAGTACACAGGAGTTAGATCACAAAGGTTTCCTGTAGCCCGGTCAAGATGCACCTGGGGCCGCAGTAGAGCGGTTAATGTGGCATTCTGCCTATGATAGACGTATGAAAGCTGCAACTCCCAGGGAACCGCAGCTATTGTACCGGCCCGAGTACGAATTTCGGCTACACCACGTCCTACCAACGTAACCTCCGGCATCACGCTATGCTCATGATGTAGACACTCTGGTGTAAAAAGGTACGACTCCACCATGGTCTGAGCAACCAGTGGCGTGTCTGC
>DUQB01000132.1 GCA_012838035.1 Bacillota bacterium
CGGACGACATAGTCGAACCACTCTGCAGCTTCGGGAATCTCATCCAAAAAGGCAATCGCGGCCTCGCCTAAGAAGCCCAGGGAGCGACCGGCATGGCTGCCATAGGGTCTGTATTCAAAAGGTCGCGCTTTCAGGATCTGGTAGGCCTCGTTGCCGCGTATGCGCATCACTTCGCGTATCTTTTGCCGGTCTGCTTCACTAAGCGCATCGTATGCCCAGGTATAGGCGCGGCTCATCTGATACAAAATGGGCATGGATGACTCGTCGTTGATTTTTGCACTGGTAGCTCCGTTTGGACCGGGGTCCCAGGAAGCGATATGCAACATCCACTTACGCGCTGCTTCGCCGACTTCCTTATCGCCGGTCATCATATAAGCAAAGGCCAAGGTTTCCATCTTTTGTGTAGCGGCGGTGGTGATGGTGTATTGCCGCCACAGATTGACGTCCCAGACTCCGTTCGGATAACAGTGGGGCGGTTCGTCGGGTAGGATGGCGAACCGGTAACTGATGGAGTTGACGTTGATACCATTCCAAAGTACCCGAAATAGAGGCTCTTTGGCTGGTTTTCCTTTGAAATCCTCCAGAGTATCCGGCGTGACGAATAGCCGCGGATGCTCCTTGGGTATTGCGGCACGCACCTGATCAAGAGGTGGTAACGGCAATTCTACAGCGTTGGCGTCAATGTTGAAAGCCCGTACATTAGTATAAGGCGACTGTTTACCGTTTCTATCGACGGCGCTGAGACGCCAGTACCACGTTTTGCTGTTGTCGAGCGTTTTATCCGGCGTGTATATACTCAAATCGATATTTCTCACCGTGATGGTTTCCGCCGGCGCAAAGGTCGGACTGGTAGAGAATTCCAGGGTATAGGAAGCAGCGCCGCTTACCGGCACCCAGATGAAGGAGGGCGGGTTGGTCGTTACTACGGCACCGTCGGCAGGTGCATAGTCTAAAGCATCTGGTCCTACGTTCACTTCGACATCAGATCCCATCCATGTATCAGCAGAAACTTGCGTTAAGACAGCGTCGTCAAAACTGATATGCCCTACGTGTGTCGATTGCGAGTACAGAATGATGGATACGGACGTTGTGCCCGGAGGTGCTTCATGGGTTACCGTGACGGTTTCCCAATCGGTGTTTCTGGAAGTGATAGTCTTGGATGATACGCGTGATCCATTATCATCCGTGAAGTCGAGATAAAGGGTACCCGTACCGCCGCCGCTCCTAATTTTAACGGATGCGCGGTAGACTTGTCCGGGTTCGGCGGGGAAGAACATGCTGCGGAGCCCGTAGCCGGCCGTATTGGACTCGTCTTTGATGGTGAGTATGATGTTCGGATTGGTAGCCGATTCCGGCTCAAATGAAAGAAAGGCGATATTCGTATTCGAGAATTTTTGCCATCCCGGTGGAAGCTCGCCGGTAATGGGGAGCTCGAATCCCGGGTTGGTCAACAGATTTTGCTCAGCCCACGTGATGCCATAGCATCCGAGCACTAGGAGGGTACATAGCAGTATTCCCCAGAGACTCGGTGTACGGTGGTATGGTCTCATATACAACCTCCTACACAATTTTTACTGCACTGACATGTTTCAACAGACGCAGGGACATTCCTTGTATTTTAGTTGCGGCAAGGGCCTTTTTACTGGTTTTTCGTGTTAGGTGGCGGTGCGTTTCATGTGAACCGCCGCTAAAGATGGAAGAAGCCGGCCGAGAAGAAACCGGCTTGCCTCTAGTTACCTTGGTTGCATACAGATCAGAATCACCCGGCGATAGGTCAGTTGGAACTCACCAACACTAGTGAAGCGTCATCAAAGCTGACTTTGCCCACATGCACTGTTTGTGAATAGAGAATGATGGATACCATTTCCGTGCCGGCCGGCGCCTCGAGGGTTACCGATACGGTTTCCCATGCGATGCTTCTAGAAGTGATCGTCTTGGATTGTATGCGTGCGCCCTTTTCATCCGTGAAGTCGAGATAAAGGGTACCTATACCGCCATCGGCGCATTTTATCCGTACGGATGCGAGGTAGACCTGTCCGGGTTGCGCCGGGAAGAACATGCTGCGGAGTCCGTACCCGATACTATTGGACTCGTCGTTAATGGTGAATACCATATTCGGGTTGGTCGGTGACTCCGGGCCAAAGGAGAGGAATGTCACATCAGTATTGGAGAATTTTTGCCACCCTGGGGGAAGTTCATCGGTAATGGGAAGCTCAAAGCCGGTATTAGTCAGCAGTTCTTGCTCAGCCCATGCAATGCCATAACAACCAAACATAAGGAATGCACAAAACACGATGCCCCAGACACTTGGTTTACGGTTACTTGGTCTCATAGAAAGCCTCCTGACCTGTTTTTTATTCCATTGACATATTTCAACGGATATGGGGACTTTCCTTGTATGTGCGCTGGACATCACCTGGATAGCTGCATAAGGTGACGAAGGGCGCATGACGATGCAGGCCGAACCGGTTTGGCGACAGCTCTTTGTCGCAGCAAGGTCTGTTACGCCGCCGTTGCCTTCTATCTGATTCGCTTCACTGTTCATGCACAGGTGTTTGCTGTGGCCTCCATAGAGATATGGCTAAGAACATCCTTCCCTTCGTTATAAATACTATCTAAACTAACAGGAATTCACACGTAGGCGCTGAAATTGAACATGTACGTACAAAAGCAAAGCTCGATATGGATTGGAGGCATTTCGAATGATAGAAAACCTAACGGATGAAGTAGTTTGCATCAAAGTGCCTATTGAGTTTCCCCAAGATCACTCGCTCAGCTATAATGCTCGCATTGTGAGCATGGCTATACAAACCGGTCTCAGATTAGGCATTGATCCAAAAGCGCTCTTGGTGCCGGCATACCTGGCCGGACAGTTGAAGAAAACGGAAAAAACCATTGCCAAAGCCATTGCCGAGCTGGAAGCATCCCGGTGGGAATATGATAAGCCTTTTAAGATCAAGGGTAAATTCATTGAGGTCTCAAACATGCTCATCCTGGACAAACATCTTACCAACTGCGCCAAGCTCCTCTTTTGCTTCATCCTGATCGTGAGGGAACTCGCCGGTGGCGTTTGTGTGACGCGTTTTTCCGAGCTACATAAGATGTTTCGCTTAGGGTTCAATACGGTGAAGCGAGGTATGGTCGCATTGCAGGCCGGCAAATGGCTTTACAGTCGCCAAGAAAACAAGCATGCGCCCATAAGAATCTGGACCGAATTTCCCTTAAGAAAACCCTTGGCAGTCTTCAACGCTATGGTCAATGACGGAGAGCAGGCGGAGCATACTCAGAGCGCTGATGGAAAGGCGGACAATCGGCGACAAGGTACCAGCCTGGCTGAACGGCTGGTATTGGGAGCGTTGACTCTAATAGTAAACTCTGATTACTATGATGATCATTACACTCCCAAGTTCTTCCCTGATTGGGGCCCGGATCATCAGATGCACTTCGACCGCCTCTACCATCGTGAAGTGGTCGCAATCGAGTATAACGGCCTGCAGCACTATCAGGCAACAGAGTGGTTTGACGCCGATGTCGTCGCTCAGCAGCAATGGTGCGATAAGTTCAAAAGCAAAATCTGCAAAATCAACAATGTGAAATTGATTGTGCTCACAGTGGCGGACTTCTCTGTAGAGAAGATCAAAGAAAGGCTCAGAGGTCACCTGCCTCTGCGTGAACTGCCGAATCACCTCGTGGAGCTTATAAACAAGAGGTTCCGAGATTATCTCAAAAAATGCAGGTCGGTGAAGCCGCAGCAGGAAACAAGCGCTGCAGTAGGATGATGCGCGAGTTGCCGACATCAGGAGTGACGCGGTACCGGTCTTAGAAAAGCTGCTGCCGACCAGTGTTAAAAAAGCTTCCTTTATACAGCGGAATTCTCGTGGCACGCTACATTCTCTAAATACACCTTGAGATCAATAACCATCCAGTGGATGGCATTTTTTGTTGTTGGGAAGGTTTGTCGCGGGGGAAATGTGATCACTGTTGGTGCCGAATTTGTCCCGGCATTGCTGTGAGGCAGGCGGAATCGTCCAAAGGGCATCAGCGGAAGGTGAAGGCGGCTAATCCGCTAGGTACCGGGCTTTCCGCAATGCCTCTGTGTCAGGCGCTGAGAAAACCCCAGCTCCAGGTGCTGACTTTGTTTTGGCCGCTTCCCGGATAGGCCCCGCGTTGACCTTGAGTGGCGGCGGAATCGTCCAAAGAGCAACGGTGGAAGGTGAAGGTGGCTAATCCGCTAGGTACCGGGCTTTCCGCAATGCCTCCGTGTCAGGCGCTGAGAAAACCCCAGCTCCAGGTGCTGACTTTGTTTTGGCCGCTTCCCGGATAGGCCCAG
>DUQB01000133.1 GCA_012838035.1 Bacillota bacterium
AAATGGTGAGGAGATTCTTTCCGAAGGTGAGTACCAGGGCGATCGTGAGTGGCAATCCAGTACCGCCGGACATAACACAGTCGTGGTCGATGGGCGCAACCAGTATGGTCGGAGTAACGGTGTGCGCCGCATAACCAACCATGGCAACCGGGCCGTTCCGGTGGACGAGTGGGCTTCGGTGCACGGTTATGTGGGCAATTTTGCCAATCTGCTCTATTACGACGCGCTCTCGCCGGTTATGATGGTGGAAGCGGAAGCCAAAAAACTATATGGCTTCCCAGTTACCGATTACAGCCGGTTGATAGCGATGATCCCGCGACCGCAGGGCGCACCTTACGTATTGGACATCTTCCGTGTTGCCGGCGGCCAAAGGCATGATTGGATGATGCATGGACCGCTGCAAACAGACTATACCATGACGACCAACGTTGATCTCAACGCTCGCGCAGGCGTATTGCATGGAAAGATCAACAACTTGCAGACCGCGAGCACGCAAGAGCATCTG
The DNA here is from genome assembly GCA_012838035.1 of Bacillota bacterium. GTDB lineage: Bacteria > Bacillota > Limnochordia > DTU080 > DTU080 > DUQB01. Next base: position 506 of record DUQB01000133.1, read on the forward strand.
ACCTTAGATATCCAAAGTCAAGCCGGTGTAGGAAATCTGATATACCTTACCTCAAGCGGATCGGAGACCGAGTTGACGATAGGTCTTGCACCGGCCATGCGTCGTGCTGTAAACGTGCCTTTTGCAGTCGTCCGACGCAACGGGCCACAAAATGTATTTGCCGCCGTCCATAACCCGTACACCAAAGAAGAATTCTGCCCGCTAAAGGTTACGGAGTTGCATGCGGCAGCCGGTGTAGGCGACTATGTGGCGTTGGAAGTTGTCGGCCCGGATTTTCGTGATGTGATGGTAGCTACTCAGGATGCGCCTGGAAAATACCAGATACGGCAAGTTGGTGGAGTCACCGCAGCAGGCCGATTGGTTTGGGTGCGCTTTGATCTTGCGGGCAACCTGCAGCAAGCGCTTGTGATCGGCGGAGGTAGCGTCCAAGTAGACAATACCGTGATAGAAGCCGACGGCGATTGGCTGGGAACGGTACTTGCTTCCGGCCGGACAAATAGTAACACACTGCCGGGTTACTTTGACGTAAGCGGCATGCTGCCGCAAGGAACGCAACTTGCAGGTCGAGTTATGGTGCTGATTGCCGGCGACGGCACAAGGCATGGGTATCGCATTGCGCGAGTCGAGCACTTAGGGGAGAACAGTCGTGTGTGGGTACAGGATGATCCCGGCGTTATCATTCACGAAAACGGCATGAAACAGGTGTTTTTCCCCAACTGGGATATCCAAGGCAAGGTTAAATACGAAATCCTGGGTAGAGCGGCGCTTTTTGAGTAAATAGCCGCAGCAATACCTGTGTACGCTGCATTTAACCAGCGCTTATAGTGAGTATGGCGGTGTCGGGCAACACATGTCCTAAGCTTACTGCTTGGACATGCAAAAACTAGTGCCCGACACCTTTTTATCTGTCGGTGTTACTCGCTTTCTGATAAGGCCAAGCGGACATAGTTGCGAGGCATATATGCATTGCGCAACCCTGACAACTCCTGTATTTCTTCGGCGCTGAATCCTTGCTTGGCCAGGTGAGCAAAGCAGGTGTGACGCAGCGTTTGCGTAGTGACTCTGATTTCAGGGCCCAAATTGGCTCTGCTTTTGCACTTTGCCAGCATGTGGTAAATAGCGCCTTTGGTGATCGGTAGTCCTGAACGATTCAGGAAAAGCCTATCATGATCGGATTCCGGACGATGGTTGATCCACTGAGCTATGGCATGACGGGTTTCATCCGACAGGGGCACGACGCGGGCATGGGCGGAACCCCAGGCCAAGCGGACATATCCTTGGGTGAGGTTGACGTCCTGCAGCTTCATAGATATGACTTCCGACAGTGAAGCGCCGCAGTGCAAAAACAGCCGTAGCATGGCGTAGTCACGTTCCGGGTCGTTATCATTCGTTCGAGCTGCCCGCAACAACCGTAGCACCTGGGCTTCTGTC
>DUQB01000019.1 GCA_012838035.1 Bacillota bacterium
ACAGCGCGCGTGCTAACGCGTTAGGATGGTAGTTCAGCTCCTCCATGGCGATTTGAACCTTATTCCGGAGCTCTTCACTAACACGGCGTTTGCCGGTAATGACAGCCGACACTGTAGCCACCGATACGCCGGCACGTGCCGCTACCTGTCGAATTGTGGCCAAAAATAAACACTCCCCTGCTTCACTGCGCCGCAGCGCCGCTTGGTGTGATTACGGCAACTCTCAACTTGGTTACTTACACTTGCTACGGTCTAGCTTTGTATCAATGTTCTCCGGCTATGTTGAAGTTCTCTTGCAGTGTTTATCGTAATCCGTTACCATGATTGAGGATGGCTAGGAATGAATAGGTTATCGGAAACTGCATCAATCGGGTAGCTAACGCGTTAGCTACTATGGTCATAGATTCTACTGCTTCATTGTGGTTTCTGTTGTCCCCCATCGTTATTTAAACCATTTAGTTTAATAAGTCTATTCCGTTCGTATTACAGTCATCTCGACTCATTGGGACGTGAAATAATTGCTTTCTTCCGTGTTCACTGCAGATGGATGACACCGTGTGCCGTTCGTGAGGCAACGTTCCAGGGTTTGAGTAGACGTGTCCAATCGACCAGATCTACCTGGCGCAGGAGTACCTGGATCCATGTGGAATGCTTGCGAGAAAATGTGTCGACAGTGTATGGCGAGGAGTCAACGACATGCCAAGTCCTAACTCTATGCGATAGGACCAACCCGGCGAAAAAGTTCGGTAACGGAAATCCCACTTTTTATGCATAATATGTGGTTATCGCGGCATGATATGAAAATCCCCGCATTACGCGGGGAACTTGATACAGACTATGGTCTCTTGACTAATCCAAGCTTTAATAACGCCGCAGCTCTTCGCTCGGCAACTTCATAGAAACGTTCATGCGGTCCCACCATAAAAACAAGACAGCGTTCGTCTTCGGTAATCACATAATAAGCAGCCCGATAGGCACCACCGGGCAAGGAAAATTCAAGTGACCTTGCCCCTTTAAGGGTTCCCTTAAGCAAATGTCCTTTTTGCGGATCATCCTGTAAAGCCCTAATCGCGCATAAGGCAACTTTACCGTCGGACCTCGACAACCGCCTGAGATCTTTTTCAGCAAGTCGTGTAAACTCGATGCGATAACTCACTCGTCAAGATCAATCCCCAGCTCCCGAGCGACCGCATCCAAATCCATGGTTTTTCCTTCTCGATACTCTTGGAGCGCATGCTCAACCAAGATGTCGAAGGGATTGATCCCTTTGCGAATCTCCAGCCAATCGCCGTGGTCTTTCACGAACAGGATGTCGCCTGCTTGAAGGTTCCAAGATTTGCGCGTGCCTAAGGGGACACTAATGCGGCCTTTGCCGTCAAGACGAACGGCTTGGGCCTCTCTTTTGGGCTGATTCTTATCGGGATTCGTCGCCATAACAGCCATAGTATATGCCTCCCGAGGTGGGATTATCCTACCTCATGACATCATTTTAACAGGTTAATAGGTAGAGGAAAAGTTTTTTCTGGACATAAATTGGGACGGCCTAACACGACGTGACCACTGTTGCAATAGTGAGCATGACTGGACAGAAAGGTAACAACCACTTCTAAACCTTATACCGGCGCAATCCGATAACGACAAGGTCTCACCGACAGCTCTCGGTGGTGTATGGGATCCGTGTAGGTTTTGATCTCCACGCACCGCATCGACTCGACATCATCAAACACCGCCACAAAAAGCACATACTCCTTACCGTACTGTAAGGCAGCCTCGTACTCATTACCTGTTAAGGCGGCGCTCAGCAGACAAAGCGTTCTGCAACGCTGGGGAAGTTATCAACGCAGTTACGTAGTTGCTGGACACGATCTCAAGCATCAAATCAAGATCGTCCGGATGCGCTGCAAATGCTCTCCAAGTATGCCGGCTTTAGAAACGAAGGTACAATCGACTTCGGCATCGCTCTGGTTCCCTACAACGATCGCAACCCGAACGCCACGCACAGAGGCATCGCCGGCAACCTGTTTGGTTGGGGCTATGTCATCCCTGCCGACGCGACACCGGCAAAACGTGATGCCGCGCTGGAGTTCATCAAGTTCCTCACCACCGACATGGAAGGCGGCTGCCAGTTCCTGCAGTCCTTGGGCAGACCTTCGCCGTTGCGCCGTTGCAATGCTTCTCGGGTGTACTCCGAAACCAACCCGCACTGGAACATCGTCGGTATGGCGCTGGAGTCCGACGTACCGTATCCCATGACTCCGGTCTACGCCGACATTCAGAATATGTTCGACAAGATGTATTCGCAAATCATGGGCCAATAGATCCCTGCTCAGCAAGCGTTGGAAGACTTAGCCCGCCGGTCGCAAGCCGTACTGGATGAGTACTGGAAGAGTAAGTAGACGACTTCCTCAGACCGATACATGATCGAATCCGCAGGAAAGCCCTATGCAACTACATGGGGCTTTCCCGCTTTTCTGCCGGTATGCCGTACTCCTGCGTTTGCGGACATTTGAATAGAAAGTGGTGCGGCGGATTGTAGGTCATAGTGGCAAAGGCCAACGCCATGGCTAATATACCAGCAATGCCCACCCATCCTATCTCATGTTTTTGATTGTGTAACTCAACCATGCTCATTCAGACACAGTAAATCATTGCCATAGTGTGCCACATGGTGCATCAAGTAGTTCCGTCAGGCGGTCCCCAGCCGTCTCTGCTCTTGGCTACCCTATCATGTCTCG
>DUQB01000134.1 GCA_012838035.1 Bacillota bacterium
ATCGGGATCTCCAATACCATCAAAGATCCCATGGTTAACGGTTTCCTCTAGTTGGTTAAAGCTACGTATCCCAGTCACGATACCGCTTATCATCTTCATCAAGAGACTCGGCAGGCTATACTGAGCTTTTTTTCTTCCGTCTTTGACCTGCGAAAGTCTTTGATCGAGAGCATAGACTTTGTTACAATAATTGATGAAGCGAGTCGCCAAATTCAACATGTTTCCTCACACTCCGTCCTGTAATTTTTTGGACAATTACTACCTTCGACGGGTGTGGGGTTTTTCTTCTTACCCTGGAAAAAGCCTATATCATGCGTAAAACCGCGAATCGCGTTATTACGCGAAAATTGTCTGACATAATTTTCGAATAAACTCGCAATAAGTTCACATCATGCAAACTTGCTCTACAAGCAACATTGCAGTCGATCTATCGCCCATCCTTCCGGAAGTCCTGGAAAGCGGCGGAGCCTTTTGCAAGGCAGCGGTAATAGCGTTCTGCCGTCAGTGAACAGACCAAAGAGTAGAGTTCACCATAGACTTCTTTCACGCGGCCTTGTGTAAGCTCAAGTTGATGGAACACACGTATCGCCGAGGAAATCCTCACAACCTCAGATTCGGCGCAAGTACCTGTTCCTTTTTCCGTACAGAAGCAGTGCAAATACCACATTTCCCCTGATGTACCGATTTTTGCAGGAAACGGGCTATAGCACGGCTAATTTCAACTAAGCCCATGCCGGTTTGCAGCAACACGTACGCCATGTTATTGTTCAGGTTTCTCACCCGGTCATCGGGCCCCAATCTCATCTTAATAGATGCGGAGGTTATCACAATGCGCATCGTCACCCGTTTAGCTCTCATGCTCGTCTTATTATTCGTAGCTGCCGCTTACATAGAAGCAGGTGAACTGACAGTGACCAATTTCATCGACTACGGCGCACCCACCCGAGTTGGGGAAAAACGCGGGGCGCTGACCACCTACGACGTCGACCAGTCTCGCCTTTTAGTGATGCTGGTGCAAGACTTCTATAAAAACGGCGTACGCGTTTCCGTGCTCCTCGTTAACATCGATACCGGCAAAACCGAGCAGTACTGGTTCCCCAATAAAGAAACGCCGAGCGGCGATCCCTTCTCATTGCTCATTTCGTCGAAAAACCGCCTATACTTCACGCCCGGATCAACTTTGGCGGAATTCGATATACCTACACGCCGATTTACCTATTCGGGCCCCATGCCCGGTACGGCCATGTCGTTCACGGAGGCTGAAGACGGTACCATCTTCATCGCGACCTATCCGACAGCCGACCTGGTCTCATTCGATCCGGATACCCAAACCATTGTCCGCTACGGTCGTTTAGACCCCAAGGAACAGTACCCCTACTCCATGGCCATAGATGATAAAGGTTGGATCTACAGCGGACTGGGTACGACACGCAGCAATCTGGTCGCGTTTAATATCCACACCGGCACGTTGCGTCAGTTGGCTGCCGAAAGCGAACGCAGCACAGGACATGGCCATGTAAAGGTCGGTAAGAATAATGTGATCTACGGCAAAGGTTCGGATAGCGGTCTGTGGTACGAGCTATATGACGGTGAGAAAGTTAAGCCGGCTTATGTGTTGCCGCAAACCAAAGAGAATACTCTAAAGTGGTCGGAAGTGGCCACAAGCTGGTCCGACGGCACCCGCCTATTAGCGCTTGAGTTTATGGACAAATGGGCTGCCGTAATGGAACCCCGTACCATCGGCAAGCGTATCGATTTTGCTTATGACGCGGAAGGCGGCCGAATTACCTCCATTGTGGCGGGACCGGACGGCAAAATATACGGCAACACCGCTCACCCCATGCGCTTCTTCATGTTTGACCCGGAGACCAATGTGTTGGAAGATTGGGGCAGTGTTCCAGGGGTGGGCAACTTTCCTGAGTTCGTGGTGCAGGATAAGTACATCGTCGGCGGCTCATATGCCAACGGCGCGCTGTATGTTTACGATACCGAAAAAACTTGGAACTTGAACCAAGGCCACCCCAAGACGGTAGCAAGCTATGCCAAAGATATCGCTCGACCGCGGGCCATCGTCGCTCATACAGACGGTGAACACATCGTGCTCGGTGGTTTTGCCGGCTATGGTCTTACCGGCGGTGGGTTGGGCATTTACAACATAAACACAGGTGTCTCGCAACTCATTACCCACGATAATCTCATCCCGTACCAGAGTACTGTGGGGCTGCGCGTATTACCTTCTGGAGACGTTGTGGGAGTGACGAGCATAAAGGCTCCAGGTGGCGGCTACGTTTACGCCGAGCAAGCGGAGCTATACATCCTGGACTGGGAAACTCGCACCGTCTCTTTCAGCATAAAACCTTTGGAACGCTCCGCCTTTGGACGCGCCGTCCCCGGCCCGGGAGAAATAGCAGGCTTGGAAGTCGCGCCGGACGGTTTAGTATATGGTATCGGTGAAAATGGTTACCTCTTCGTTTTTGATCCGGTCAAAAAGGAGATCATCCATCGCCGGTCGCTAAGCGAGTATGGCGCGCCGATGCAACGAGGCACGCTCTTCTTGGGTCCGGATGCTCATGTATATGCTTTGATGCAAAAGGCGTTGATCCATATCGATCCGCAAACATTCGTCCCGACTAAGGTAGCCGATCTGCCGGTGCCGGCAACCGCGACGCCGTATCTGGTAGGCAATCGTCTCTACTTCGCCAGTCAAACGCACCTGTGGAGTTGCGATTTTGTCCAACGCTAATGGACCACTGCGAGGAGAATGCTTCATGCGCTTAACAACCAAGCTCATCGCGCTCATCATCATACTACTGAGTGTAGCCGCACCGGTATTCGCCGCGACGAATCTTTTAGAGAACGCCGACTTTGAGACCTCTATGATAGCCAATCTCATTCCGGGCTGGGTTGTTTTTACCGGTCGCATCGGCGTAGATATGCTCATTGAACCAGACAAGGCTTACGACGGCGAAAGCGCCTTAGTCTTTCACATCACCGATACGGAGCAAAGAACAGGCTTGCGCAGCAGCCCCATTCTCGCCGTGCCCAATGGGGTTTATGAAGCAGGCGTCTATGTGTACGATGCGACGAGCACCAGAGTATTTCTTTATCTGGATTTCTGGAACAGCAACCAACAGCGCATCGCCCATAAAACCATCGCCACGACCGCCAAGAACCAATGGGAGGAGCTGAGAGTACGCCTTACGGCACCGGAAGACGCCTTGTTCGTCTCCATCATCCTCTACAATACATCAGGCAATCTGGGTAGCGCCTATTTCGATCATGCCTGGCTCTACCTAGTAGATGAATAAATACGACGCAAAAGCTGCCGGTGGAATCATGTCTACCGGCAGCTTATTTATCTTGCCGCTCCGCATACTTCTCCGCATGCGTCCGCATCGCTTATTGGGATATGTCCAACCACATATTCCGTTGCAGCCGCTTAACACCCTTGTTCAAACGAGTGTACAGGGGTACACTTAGATATGACGGATTATCCTCCAAAAAATAACCAGGACCACCGGACATATTGCCGAAGTAAACACTCTGCCCTCCTTTCGGGCAAACATAAGCGCTTCCGCGCGTTCAGTCTGATGAGTATGTCTCCTATCGATGAGCACAACCTATTTGAGAGTATCACCTAGGAACCTGCTCAAGAAATGGCGCTATCGATCTTCATCCCGGTGAAAGAAATACCTGACGCGCTCGCATACCCGAGAAGCTTATCACTTAGCTTATACAGGCGCTCTTAGAGCATGCCGCCAAATTTGCTAGGGCTTTTTCGATGCAGAGGTTAACAGTAACGGCACATCCCTGCTCTGACCTTTCCCGGTATCGCCCTGTTTAAGGAGTGACGTTGTATTGGAGAATAACGAGACTATGTATGTTGAGGAGCCCCCTATCATCCAAGCGGATCATGTTGTGGTGGAGCATCGGAAAAATCCTACCGAATATATACGCGCCGTCGACGACATCTCGTTAAGCATCTGGCGCGGTGAGTTCGTTGCGCTCTACGGTCCGGCTGAGGCTGGGAAAACCTCCCTATTGCAGGTCCTTAGCGGTCTCAACAAGCCCACGTCCGGTCAAATCATCATTGACGGTCAGGATGTAACCAAGCTGCCGACGAACAAGTTGGCCAGCCTGAGAAGCGAGAGATTCGGCTTCCTTTTCCACACGCATCATTTGGTAAACACGCTTACGATAATAGAAAACGTGATGCTACCGCTGCGTTACCGTAAGATGTCGGCGCAAGAATCCGAGCGTGTGGCCGGCGAATGGCTCGTACGGGTAGGTTTGGGAGAGCGGTTATACCATCGCCCCTCCGAGCTGAATGCGAATGAACAGCAACGTGCGGCGCTCGCCCGCAGTCTAGTCAACGAACCAATGATCATTTTTGCCGATGAGCCTACTGCCAATATGGATTTGGCTTCCGCTCAACAGTTAATCGAGTTGATGCGCGGTTTGAACTACACCTTCGGCCAAACCTATATAGTCACCACCAATGATGAGCAGATTGCTTCCATGTGCGACCGAGCCGTTCGCATCAATAAAGGGAGAATTGAGGACGATACGTCCTGGCATTATGACAACGATGTAGATGGAGTCGAAGTCGACACCGAACTCGGCAATGAGGAGAATTAATGCGATAACCTCAGCCCCCTCGTAGGGCTTTCGCCTTGATCAGCAGCCGTCGGCCTTAACGTGCGGCTGCTTTGCTTTTTATCCCCATCACAGGCGTCAGTCGCACCGCCTGACTAGCATCTGCTAATCCTGGGCAGATTAAGTCATGAGCATGCCGGCCATACATACGGCATGCGTTCCTCAGGTTGCCGAGCCGACCAGGCAGCCAGGCACTGGGATTCTGTTCGCAGTTTCAGTTTCTTGAGCAGATCTCTAGGAAGGATGGTGTCATACATGGCGGATAAGAAGAGATCGCAACGCGACAGCAGGAAAGAAGCGCAAATATGGCGCTCCCGCAATGCGGAACTCGCTGAAGAATTCGCTGACGAGCTGGATATACACCCTCCGCTGGAATCACCTTCTAACGATGCGGAACCGCTACCCGACTTACCGGCCGCAGAAAATATCGACGGCAGTAACGAGGCAGACAGTGCTCGCGTTCAACAGGCCGACACGCCGCAAGTATCGCCTAAGAGCAACGACGATGTCTATAGCGCCTTAGCTCAGGCTGCCGTAAATCCCGAACCTCCGAATGATAATACCGCCGGCGCACAGGAAGATGATGCGTTAGGCAAAGCGGAGCGGCAAGCAATGGCAGTCTTGGATCAGGATCTGTACGGCATGGACATGGAGGCTGGTATGGAGGAAGATATCGGCGGCGTAGGTGGGGCTGCCGCATCACGTAATCCCCATCTGACTCCAGACGACGTAAAACGACAAACCGGGCAAGATGACTCAAATAGCAGCTTTGTAGCTCAGCAAGAAAGTATTCCCGTACAAAGCGCCGGTTCCGACTCGCAAACATTTGCCCAGGTTAATGAGTCTGCTCCGCTGGATGCAGGCGCTACTGGGCAACCGGAATCACTTGACACGAACAAATCACCAGCGGAACCAACTCCTGAGCAGAGGCCGAACCAGCCGAGTTCTTACCCCTTGGGCAGCTTGGAATATGAGGACCAAGCCGATTTCGGCCCACTTTACGATGCCGGTTATGACATGGAGGTTGGTGGCATGCGGACCAATCCCCTATCGCCTGATGAGGGTCTGATGCGCAGCGCCCAAAGGGGACTGGTTCCTGCCGACCCGGCAACCCTCGACGCCTGGACCGATTTCGACATCAGAGGCGGGGCTCGGCGTCCTGCGCAAGATGAAGCCGCCGCTTTCTTCAAGCTGTCCGGCGGACCGTTTCCCTCTTTACTACGTAGTCAAGATACCATAACGGTGTCTGAAACGACGACTGAACCTGTGACAGACCCAACTGCAAGCGATGCCACCCGAAGCCGGGACGCCGACCAACCTCAGCCGACAAGCCCGGTTCTTTCCGACGCGATTGAAGAAGAGGGCGACTTGGCCGTCCCGGTGGAAGATGAGACCTCCCGATAGACGATTGCATAAAAGAAGGGTAAGCCTGGTTCCTCGACTCGGCTTACCCTCTTTTTACCTAACCGCCTATGCTTGCCGGCGACGGATAATCGTACTGCTACCGGCCTGCCGGCGCGGCGCGATCACCTCAGTACTCGATCTGTAAACCGGCGTAGTCGAAGAATGCCTTCCCCATTGACGTGGAATCCGAGTACAGCACGACCATGACGGAAACAGCCCCTTCGGGCGCGGTTAGCGTCGCGGTAACCGGTTGCCAGATACGGCTGGTGCTGGTGGCTGATTTCGCTTGCACCCTCTTGCCGTTTGCATCGAGGAAGTCTACATACACATAACCCTTGCCACCATCTTCCGTACGTACCAACGCTGATGCCGTGTAGGTGGCGCCCACCTGCACCGGCTGCGGTATGCTGCGAATGCCATAACCTTTATCTCTCAATCGATCATCGATGGAGAAGACCTGCACGCCCCAACTATCTTCTTCTTGGGTAAAGAAGACGTCCTTACCGATGTCAGCGACCTTCGTGTAAGGCTCCCAACCAAAGGGGAACTCGCCCTCTTCACCGGCTAACCCCGGGTTAGGCAGCAAGTTGATGCCGCCACTGGCGATAATCGGCGGTACAACGGCTTCTTGAATGTCGGTGTTCCGCCAGACGCCGATTTTTCTGGGGTCGCCCATCTTCACAATGCTATTGGGGCCGTCCGGGTATCCAATGCCGACCACAGCAGCTTTACCCAAGCGATCTTGCAGCTGCTGCAGGTATAGACTCTGCGGTTTGACATGGCTGCCTGCGCCATAGGTATAGCCTTGTTCCCGCGGCAGGAATGATCCCGGATGTCTCTGCCCAATGTGGCCGATTACCCAGTTTTGCGCCGTCGGCGGTTTTTGCACCATAAGCCTGCCCGTCGTGTTCCAAGCGACGAAGTTGGCACCCGCCCAGCCGTGTCCGCTACCGTAGGTATAGCGGTCTTGGATGGCTATCTGAGAGACCACGTTATCATAGAGCCCGCCGACAGCCCACATACGGTGCGGTTCGCTGTTGGCGTGATCAATTTCACTCATGGTGTGCAAAAAGACGATAGGTCCGGTTACCTGCTTATTCGTGGCATACGCGTGGCGAGCGTTATCGGTGTATGCCCGTTGTACCAGAGTCAACTGCCCCAATACGTGGAAAGGATAACGCCGCGAACCTTCCAAGGTGGCCACCGGTGCCAAGCTGTAGATATCCTGGATAGTCAGTGATTTCGCCGTCCCGTTAACCAACGCCGCGCCGTGAGCAAAATGCACCGCCGTCAAGTTGGATGCCCATGCGTTCTTAACCTGGCTAAAGCTGACCAAGTAGCTTGCATGATTCTCATCGCAGGGGAAGTAGCCGTTATTGAAGCAACGCACCGCATCGTCGTACTCGGAGACCGCGCGCAGGTTCTCAACGCCTATTTTCTCGCTGCGCAGATCTCTGGCGAGGAAGACTTGCCCACCTCCCCACTGTAGTTCAATGGCGTTGGTGAGGGGAGCGTCTATGGTCACCACATCACCGGAAATGTCTGTGATGGTTCTCTCAAAATCGAGATGGAAGGGCTGCCACTGCACGATGTTCCGGCCGGAGACCGCCGGCAACTGATCCATACCGATCTCACTGATAAACGCGGCATTGCCGTAACGGCGGATGACGATCAAGTCACCTATGTTTAGCCCTTCGGCCGATGCCACATGGAAGGACCGCGCTCCGACAGGTACGTACAGATCGGTGATCTGCCATGACCGGCGTGTATCAATATTTAAGCCGCCCAGCCCGGATATTTGGATTAGGCTGCGGGAGCCGGCTCCGGTAGCGATCAGCACGGTGCCGTCTTCACCATCACCTTCACCCCGTAGTACCACGCCGCTCGCGGACAATTGGATACTGGAACCTATTTCATAGGTGCCTTTCTTAAGCAATACCGCTCCGCGGAATCCGTTGGCGTCTTGAGGCAGAGCCGATACTTCATTGATCGCCGTCTGAATGCGACGTGTATCGTCACCTTCACCCGGTTCCACAATAGCCTTCACAGGTACCGTAGGAAGGGGAACGCCGCCGCCCATGTAGCCGGCGTAGGAGAAGTCCGGGATTTGGTTACCCAAATAATCCGGAGTATACTGCAACCTGCCGTCCTGACCTAAAAAAGCCAGCTGCTTGGCCATCTCTTCTTCGGCATCGGACGCGACCGCTCTAAAGTGCAGCGTCTGATACGCATTAGGCAAGTTGGTCCGCTCTAAAGTAAGCCGTATCTCATACAACCCGGCTTCCGTCACTTCGCCGTTAAAGCCGAGCGACAACTCCATACCGTGAGCGACCTGATGCGCCTCTTCCTGCAACAACTTTTGATGAGGACCTACGAGCTGTACGCGCAACATGCCTTCTTGCTCGCCCAACAGCAACTTGTCTAGATGTATCGTGGGGTAAGGGTTACCGGTTCTCAGCAAAGCCGGTTGCCCTTGTTCCGCCCGTAAACCCGACCCCTGAATCGTAGCGCGGAAGGCGAGCGCATTCTCTAGCGTAAAGCCCATCTGTCCACCTGCTACAATCAATTTCTCCGGCCGTGACGCCACAACCGACAGTGTGATGTTACCGGAAAAGGGCGGTACCGGAATGGTATACACGGCCTCCAAATGCGACTGGCCCGGCGGGAAAACGATGGTGTCCTGCAGCGTCCAGGTTTCCGCCTGCATCGTCTCTATGCTGGGGGTATAGTCAACAGTGAGCTCCAGAGGATACTCTCGGTCGCTACTCTGCGTGGTAATCGATGCTTTAAGCAGCAGACCGCCGGCATCGTCCCGCCCGACCACTTGCATGCCGACATGGGCGACGCCCTGGTAGTAGCGGAAATCATGTTGGTTGATCACCCATTGCTGTGATCCTTCCTGATAAATCAGTTCTATAGACGAACTTCCCCACGGCAGCTTTTCCGTAGGCAAGGTAAGCAGTTGCGGCTCTTCGCTCCAATTGCTCGTTGCCAAAAGCGTTAGCTGATCGCCTTGTCTGACCTGAAGCAACGCCTGACCCGGCAATTTCTGCCGCGGCCAAGTTAGACGCACACCAGGCTTACCACCTGCCTCAAACTGCGACGAATGCACCAGTGCATTGATACCCAGACTGCTGTCGACCAATGCCGTATCCAGCGCCTGCGCCAACAGAGGTGGTCCAAAGCTCTGAAACGTGTTACTTACGGCATAGGTCGTCATGTATGGATAGAGTTGCTCCACTTGGGCTTGCGCCGCCGGCGCCAACCGAACATGAGTATTTAACTCTACCGTACCGTTTGCGAGCACTCTGTCTTCCTGTTCCCGAATCTCATACGAAAGCAACTGAGCGGCCGGGTCGTATGCCAGCCGGCACTGATACGTCTGATCCGCGCCAAATAACCAGCCTACATCGTTGAGTTCAATCCACTCCCAAGCGTCGTCACGCAGTTGTCCCAAGTTGTCGGCCAGTATGTCCGGTTTGGCTGTCAACTGCAGCGTCCACTTGGGAAACCACGAGCTGGTCTCTTTCATCCAACGCAAACCGACTACAACGTCATCCTCGCTCTCGGCATCAACCAGCGACGTCATCCAGATGACCGATTCTTGATCCAACAACCCCGTGCTGAACAGAAATTGGCCGGCAACCGTAAACGGTGCGGGAACGGAACCTGCTGCAGCAAACACGCCCACAGTAAGTAGACTTATCACGATCAACCCCAGTAGGATGGAGCTACGCAGTCGCGAGCGAAAACACGTAACGACATGCTTAACCGTACTCAAACGTTTAACTAACGGCGCAAACACAAAGATCACTCCTCCAATCCGCCTTGTGATCTGCTCGATAACTTGTGATACTGAGACATCCTGAAACTGCAGTCGAGTTCTTCTCGTATTCACCTCGCCGATCGGCACGACGCAGCTGATGAGGTCCCTGAACACGATAAGTCCGGACTCCGTTCTCTTTTGCCCGAGCAAATCTTATACATAAGCCGCTTTAAGCTGCATGGTTCGCCATACAACCACAGTATACGTTCAACTTAAGTCAGCGCTTTCCTTCAGATGATGTTGAGATTCATACGCTGAACGCGACTGTTGGTGAGGGGGTAATGAGTTGATCTCGCGTCTTCAATCAGCGGTAAACAGTGCCCGTACTTGAGCCACCACTTCCTGCGGCACATACACGTTGACGGCTTCTCGCGGACGCTGCGCGACCGCTCGGATGGGTTCGGAGAGTTTAGTCACCTCTACCGGCCGCCCTGCATCGGTTACGGCGCGAATGGTGGGAACGCGCCGCGCGCCTGCTTCTTCGGTGTATGTATCGTAGGCCAAGTTACGCGTGTGATCCACCTGCAGATAGTAATCGGGGTCCCAACCGCTGTTTTGCACAAGGGTCCGCGCCTGCTCCAACTGCGCGGCAACATCGCTGGTATGAGGCGCTTTAAAGATCGGCTTCAACAAGCGACGAGCGAGGAAACGGTCGGCTAGATCGGCTAAAATGGGGTCGGGATGATAGCGCCATTGCTTGAGCGAACTGTACACATCATAGTCGTCTACCAACAGGTATTGCCCTACATCCGAGCATGAGCCGCTCAGTACGGGCACGAGTCCCGGCGTCACGTGTTGCGCACTTAGTCCGCCTTCCTGCCATAACCGCACGGCTCGCCGCCACGCGGCACGCAACAGTAGTTCGTGACTGCGAATGGCCTTATGAAAGTAGACCTGCCAGTACATAAAGTAACGGGCGAGGACGTACTCCTCAACCGCGACGACGCCTTTGGCCTGAATCACCACATGCTGATCAACCAGTTGCAAGGTGTTTATCAAGCGATGCAGATCGAAATGACCGTAGGTAACGCCCGTATAGAGCGAATCGCGCAATAAATAGTCCATGCGATCGGCATCCAACTGGCTGGAGACCAACTCCGCCACAAAGGCCGGACCGGCGTAGGAGCCTCCCAGCACGTCGGCTATTTGTTGAGGCAACGACTCATCCACTTGCCTAAGCACCTTATTTATTTCGGTTTCACCAGTGATGATCGCCTGGGACCACGCCTCGTGAGTCTTATCCTGAGTCAGCAGATTCTCCAACGCATGAGAAAACGGACCGTGCCCCACATCGTGTAATAGAGCTGCGCAAAGCGCCGTAATCCGCACATCGGCGGCTATAGAAAAGCCCGCATGCTCCAAGCGGTCGAGCATCTGCTGCATAATCCACAGCGTACCCAAACTGTGACCAAAGCGACTGTGCTCCGCTCCGTGATACGTACCGTAGGATACCCCCAGCTGCCGAATTCGTCGTAGACGTTGAAACTCCGGCGTATCAATCAATTGCCGCAGATAATCCGCGTTCACCAGGATAAAGCCGTGTACAGGGTCCCGATATGCCTGTTCACGCATCCTACGGCCTCCTTGTCGGCATTTTTGCGCTGCACGCGGGCGGCAAAACCTACGCCATGGCGCCGTTGAGGCTAATCACCTGTCCGGAGATGTAACCTGCTTCCGGCGAGACCAAGAAAGCTACCGCGGCCGCCACATCCTCCACTGTACCCAAACGCCCCATCGGCACCGCTGCTGCAAACTCGTCCAGGTCCTCTGCGCTAAGACCCGACAGCATCTGCGTCGCCACGGCGCCGGGAGCTACGGCGTTCACCGTAATGCCGCCGCGCGCCACCTCTTTGGCCAGCGATCGGACAAAACCGATCTGGCCGGCTTTGGCGGCAGAGTAAGCCACCTCGTTGGCCGCCCCCACTAATCCCCAGATGGAAGAGATGAGCACGATCCTCCCCCAACCACGTTGAATCATGCCGGGTAGAACATATTTGCTCAACACGAAGGGCGCGCGCATATGCACGGCCATCAAGTAATCCCACTCGCTGACCTGCGTATCCATTAACAATCTGGCTAAAGCAACTCCCGCATTACAGATCAGGATGTCCGGAGCGCCCAACTGTTGTTCCATGCCGGTCAACAGCTCCTTACAAGCTTGGGGGTCTGAGATATCCGCTTGTAAGGCCATCGCTCTGCCACCCATGCTGGTAATCTCATGCGCTACCCGTTCCGCCGCCGCACGTCGTTCCAGGTAACCTACCCCTACCGCAGCTCCGTCGCTCGCGAGCCGAAGGGCAATCGCTCTCCCTATTCCGCGACCGCCCCCGGTCACCAGGGCTGTTTTCCCGCTCAACACCGGCATGTTCCTTCCCTCCATCGGCGCCTTACAACTGTCGGATATGAAAACCGCCGTCAACGTTGATCACTTCACCTGTAGAGAACGGCAGCATGTCGGTCGCGATGCCCGCCACCGTCCTGCCCACATCCTCCGGCGTACCCCAACGTTTGATGGGAGTGATGTTATTGGCGATCAGCTCATCGTACTTGGCTTTCACCGCCGCTGTCATGTCGGTCGCAATAATTCCCGGCCGTACTTCGTAAACCAAAATGCCGTACTCTGCTAATCGCGCGGCGAACAACCGGGTCATCATACCGACGCCGGCTTTGCTCAAACAGTATTCCGGCCTGTTCACCGAAGCGGCATAGGCCGATACCGAACCTACGTTGATGATTTTAGGCCGCGCCTGCGGATCGCGCCGCACCAGAGCAATCATTTGCTTAGCCACTTTTTGTGTAAGAAAAAAGGGGCCGCGTAAATTGATGCGCATCAGACGATCAAAACCGGCCGGTTCGGTTTCCAGTAGGTCGAGTCGCTTTTGCGGCGCTACGCCTGCGTTATTCACCAAAACATCAATACGACCGAAGCGCCGCATAACGGCTTCATATAACTCGTCGCGCTGCGCATCGTCACCGATATCGCCGCCAAACACGTCTGCTTCTACGCCCCTGGCGCGAATAGCGTCAGCCACTTCTTCCGCCGCTTCTCTGCGACTGGCGTAGTTGACCGCCACATGAAAGCCGACTTCCGCCAACGCTAAAGCGATGCCGCGACCGATGCCCCGGCTGCTGCCCGTCACCAACGCCACCTGCTGCGTCACAGCATTTCCTCCTTAACTAGATATCGTACCCACCGGTTACATTCAGCACCGCTCCGTTGATAAACGACGCCTGGGGAGAGAGCAAGAAAAGGACGGCATCGACAATATCTTCGCTGGTACCCGGACGCCCGACGGGAGCTTTATCGCTTTTGATATTCAGCGCCGCGGCGCGAGAAATATCCCGGTCACGGATATCACCGGGCGAAACGACGTTCACGGTGATGCCGAAAGGCCCTTCTTCAATGGCTAGAGCTCGCGATAAAGCGACCACGCCGGCTTTGCCCGCCATGTGCGGCCCTATTCCTTTAGCCGCTCCGGCGCGCTCGGCGCCTGCCGCCCCGAGGTTGACGATCCGTCCCCAACCGGCTGGGCGCATATAATTCAAAGCGGTCATAGAGCAGTAAAAGGTGGCCGAAACCGTACTGGCGATAATGCGATCAAACTCTTCGGGCGTATGCTCCCGGCACCGTTTGTATGCGAATTCACCGGCATTGTTGATGAGGATATCGATACCGCCGAACGCCGCAACTGCGCCTTCCACCAATCCAACGCAATCCTCACGCCGAGTTACGTCTCCGCCTAGCGTCACCGCCCTGCGGCCTAAGGCCGTAATGCGCGCCGCCACCTGCTCTGCGCCAACCGGATTGCGGTAGTAGTTCACCGCCACATCGGCACCTGTTTGCGCCAAACCATAGGCTATATGAGCGCCGATGCCGCCGGAACTGCCGGTTACCAAGGCGCGCTTGCCCAATAAAAAGTTCTCCGCCATGTTGCGCACCACCTCTGTCGGTTACTGAAAGCGGGCATCGGCCCGCCGTGCAAAACCGCCCTTACAACAGCCAAGTCACCAGTTTGTAGCCCAAGTACATGCCGAAGATACCCAGCACCCCGGCCAGCGTTGCCGGCGCAGGTACCGGCAATCGCATCACGGCAAATACCATGCCGACCGCGATACCTACCACCAGGGCGATCAACAGCTCCCGCATCTGTTCATTCCTCCCGAAACCCGCATCTATCTCTCCGCAAAGCCTGCAGTTGCCGCATGATTTCCAGCCTTTGCGCGCGAGGAATCGTACTGCGCGGGCTGGGGTTAGGCGCCGTAAAGTCTACGCATCCCGGTATCCGAGCGCTTTCGGCCGCTCCCCAGGAGACAGCTCGTGTTTTGGGTAACCCGGCGTAACCTCGATACACATCCTTACCCAGGAGGCACACAATCCGAGGCTTTAACGGCTTGAGCTTCTCTACCAGCAAGGCGCCGCCCTGCAGCAGTTCGTCATAGCTCAAATCGCCGGATCCTGGGGAGGGACGTGCGACAATATTTGTGACTCCCAAACCGTACCGTAACAGAGCGGCGTCATCAGCAGGCGTCAAGCGCTGCGGCGTAATGCCCGCCTCCGCTAATAAAGCCCAGAAATGATTGCCCGGACCGGCAAAGTGATGCCCTTGCCGCGCCGACCAACGCCCCGGGTTATACCCCACAAAGACGATATCCAACCCGGGGGCGAGGATGTCCGGGAGTCGTACCTGCTCCCAGGCGGCAGGACCCAATGGCTGATTCTGCCGCCCATGTTCACCGGTTTTCACCTTTTCCCCCTGCTTCCCATTGGATTATCCCGCGTGCATGCCTGTTTTGCCTAGCTTAAGCACGTCCAGCATCGCCTGATGGATATGCGGGTTAGCCGCAACGATCTTACCGCCGTGCAGCGACCAAGGCCCGCCATCGTAATCGCTGATCACCCCACCGGCCTCCTGTACGATCAATGCGCCCGCAGCCATATCATAGGCATACAAACCGGACTCCCAGTAGCCGTCAAAGCAGCCTTGCGCCGTGCGTACCAGGTCGTAAGCCGCCGAACCGGTGCGCCTGATGCCTTGACAACGGGTGAGGAAGTTCCCGTAATGATCGAGATTATTGTCTGAATCGTCATGCGCCGTGTATGGGAAACCGGTTACCAGCAGCGAGTTGAGCAACGTCTCCGTATCGCTGACCCGTAAAGGTACTCCGTTAAGCATGGCTCCGCCACCTAATTCCGCAGTAAACAACTCATCGGTGGCAGGCAAGTAGACTACGCCGACAAGTAAACGATCCGCCTCGGCCAGCCCTATAGACACCGCATAGACCGGAAAACCATGGGCATAGTTGGTGGTGCCGTCAATAGGATCGATGTACCAGCAATACGCGTTGTCTCCACTGGTTCCGGTTTCTTCAGCCAAAATGGCATGCTCAGGGAAGGCGCCCCGCAGAATGCGCACGATCTCCCGCTCAACGGCTTTATCCGCATCGGTCACCAAATCGATGCGTCCTTTGTGTTCAATGTTCACCTGACCGATCATGTTGCGGGCCACCGCGCCGGCTTGCAGTGCGGCTTGTATGGCGACCGCCAAATATGAGAGAGACATAATACAACCCTTTCTACATCTACCGTGCGACACGTGTATTAGCCAGCTTCTCCAAAGCCTTCACCAAAGCCTGGGTGCCTTCTTCCGCGGCGCCGTCCGCAGCAGCGGTCTGAAACATCTGCTGCGCTATAGCCGTACCGGGCAGAGGTACCTCCATATTCGCCGCCGCCTCGAGCGCCAAACGCAGATCCTTCATCTGTAACTTGATCATGAAGCCGGGAGCGTAATCGCCTTCTACCATCTTAGGCCCCAAGTTGGAGACCATCCAGGAACCGGCGGCGCCTTTGCTCACGATGCGAACGACCTGAGCGGGATCTGCGCCTGCCTTGGCAGCCAAAGTCAATCCCTCGGCCACCGCCAGAATATTAAGGCCACAAATTACCTGGTTGCACAACTTCACCGTTTGTCCCATGCCGTGATCGCCGACATGTTCAATACTGTTGCCTAAGAGTCGTAGGATCGGCATACAGCGTTCCACAACCTCGCGCTTGCCTCCCACCATAATAGAGAGCGTGCCTTCTACAGCGCCGCGCTCACCGCCGCTCACCGGCGCATCCAGCATGTCTACGCCTTTAGCGGCGCAGGCGGCGGCAATTTTGCGGGTGACCTCCGGAGAGATGGTGGACATGTCGATGAGAATGAGACCGCGGTGTGCTCCGGCCAGGACCCCCTGTTCGCCTAAGACTACCTGCTCAACATCGTTTGAATCGCCTACCATGGTGATGACGATATCCGAGACTTCAGCCACCTGAACCGGTCCGTCCGCCGCAACGGCGCCGGCGGCGACCAGGGCGTCGATGCCGGGTCGGCTGCGATTCCACACCGTCACGTGATAACCTGCGTTTAGTAGATGACGCGCCATCGGTCTCCCCATGATGCCAAGGCCGATAAAACCCAACGATAAGCTCACTGAACATCCCTCCATAGGAAAAATCAGACCCGTTTTCCTCGCCGCGTTGGAGAACACCGATCAGCGGCGCTAGAAGCGCAACCCGGTGCTCACCGAAATACTGGCATCTTTACCTCCGTTAATCAAATCCGCTAAACTAGGCGTCCCCACATCCAAAACCAGAGGGCCGATGTGAATGCCGCAACCGAACGCAAAAGTGAGACGCGCATCCAGAGTAGAGTACTTGGCCGCAAAGCGCAACGGCAATAGAGAGAGGCGATCCAATTGCACCGCTGTTACAAACTCGCGGGCTCCTGCCTGCACTCCTTTGAGTTGTTGCGCATAGCGAAACGACCAGGTGACATCCTCGCTCGTACTAAAGCTCACACCGGCGCGCAACTGCGTCGGTAAGTCCCATACCGGGGTGATTTCCAGCGGTTGGGAATCAACTTCGGCGTAAGCGCCGGAACCCGTCTGAGGATCCACCACATACTCGAACACCGATTCCCTGGCGTCCAGCCACCAAATGCGCCCCAGATTCACCAGGCTGACGTCTACCGAAAAAGCCTGCGTCAGCTGTAACAACAAACCCACATCGGTACCGACGCCTTTGCCGTCGCTTGAATGGCGCATATGAAACCGTCCGTCGCCCACTTGACTATAAACCCCATCGGTCTCGAGCACGGCGATGGTGGAACCGGCGGATGTGATGTCCCGGTAGTCCAATCCTTGTAAATAGCGCAAGGAGCCGCCCATATGGAACCCCTTGATGCGCAGCACGTCGGCTAACCAAGGATCGGAATATACGCTGCCTATACCCACATCGCCGTAGACGATGGTCTGCATTTGACTGTCGCTAATGTCATAGGTCCGCCCGAACTGGGTTCCTCCCAGCAGAAGGCTGAACAAATCCGGCGTGGCTTGCAGCCTGCCGTAGGCGCGCACCGAAGCGCTCAGACTGTTATCGCCCAAGCATACGTAAGCGCCGCCGCTTAGTATAGCCGACCCATCAAACTTGCCTCCCTTGATGGAGGCTAGAATGCTTTCCCTTTGCTCCACGGTGATGTCTTCTTGGATCAGACGGTACAGGTTCTGGAACGTTAGGTCGTCCGTATCAATGCGTGCTGAAAGCGGCGTGACTAAAAACTGAAAGCTATACTTGGTGCCGCCCAACGCCGCCGGATTCCATTCCATCGCATCGGCATCGCCGGTCTTAACCTGGCCTACCCCGCCTAGTCCCGCCAGAGATCCCGAAACGAAACGTTCCGCGTTTACTGCGGCGGCGGCAAGCCACAGGATGAAAAAGGCACAGCCAAATAGCTTGTACATTGGAAGACTGCGTCGCAAAGGGCATCACTCCCGCCAGCTTCATTATAACCGTACCGACACGCTTTCTTAAGCCCGACGCAAAGCACGCCGAAATTGCGGACCTAAGCCCGCTGAATTTCTCTATAAATACAGGATAACCCAAGTGTCGAGCTGAGTGAAAGGTAGGTCTGCCAAAGCATTTTGTTCCCTGTCTCAGGATGATTCACCATCAGTAGCGAAATCTCCTGGATCCGGCTGCATCATATCGGAATTAAGAGGTGGTAATATCGCCGACTAAAGGTTGCTGTGCGATCCCGGCGGTACGAAAGAGGGGAAGATGGAGGGGAGTAAAGGACCGAAAAAAGGCGAAGCCAACCCTAGGTCGGCTAATCGGTGGTTTCGCGGGACCGGCCGCTGCGCATGCCGCCGTTCATAACGTTAAAGCGGCAGTATAATACTTGATTTTACAGACCCAACCACTCCATGGTGCCGTTTAGGGTGGCGTAGACTAAACAGAGCAGCTTTCTGGTCAAGCTTACCTTTTCGGGTTGCGCTGGTTTTTGCGTTGCATCACTAGCCGTACGCTCATACAAGTGATGAAACCTGGCTAAAACATCTTGGGTATCCAGACCGACGTGAGCCGCATAGGAACGAATAAACGCTCTGGTATACACGCCGCCCGGCAACAGGTGGAAATCTCCTGCTTCCATGGCCTCCAAGTACCGGGAACGGATTTTGGTCATGTCTTCCAGGTCGGCCAAAGAGTACCCCCGTTCCAAGCGCTGTTTTTTCAGAGTTGCACCCAGTTCTTTCACAGTCAGCCCTCTTCGGAGAACACTAATTGAAAGCGTAAAGCCATCATGCGAATAATGACGAATGACATACCGTATTTTCGCTTTCTATCGGATGTATCCTTCATAAAAAAACGGGAGATTCGGGAAAACGAGTCATAAGCCCCAGTTTCACAGGACTCCGGTCCCAATAACTGGGGTTTTTCCACACATTTAAGACGCTTCGCTGGTAAACGTTTGTGTTCTTGGGGGACAAATACAAAGAAGGCGAGTGAGTGATCTCTACTCGTTATAGGAAGAAAATGCGAAATAAAGCCCAGCCAACGTCATTAACCCCAGCGCTTGTGACCAATAGAGGGGTGCGAACAGACGGCCCGCAGACGCCTTCCGCTGATCCTTGTGGAGCTTAACCGGCTAACCAGCCGCGTACCTTTCGGATCTCGTCGCGATACTCTTCTTCCGCGTCGACCGGGGTTTCGATCACAATAGGCTTGTCTGCATATAAGCCGGATTGTAAAAAGAGTCGGAGGTTGTCGCCGATCTCACCTTCACCTAAAAGCGCGTGGCGATCGCGCTTGGCACCGTAGCCCATCTTGCTGTCGTTCAAATGGAGTACTTGCACCTTGGCGGCAAACTCCGGGCGCCCCAGTTCCGCCCGCACTTCATCCCAGCGGGAGAAGTCTAATTGTCCGGCGGCATACGCATGGCAGGTATCGAAGCAGAAGCCTACTCGCTCAGAGGCGCTAAGGCGGGTATGTATTTCCAGCAGTTCGTCGGTGGTGCGTC
The DNA here is from genome assembly GCA_012838035.1 of Bacillota bacterium. GTDB lineage: Bacteria > Bacillota > Limnochordia > DTU080 > DTU080 > DUQB01. The sequence goes on from DUQB01000134.1 coordinate 19,222, forward strand.
CCAGCTCCGTGCCCTGACCTGCCGTGTTCTCCAGCAGCAGTTGTGTTTCTCCCTCAACCCGCGCCAATACTTCCTCTAAGACCTCAATCATTGTCGCGGTTCCCGTCTCAGGACCCTCGCCTACGTGCTTACCGCAGTGCACCACTAAATAAGGTGTACCATAAGCGTCCGCGATCTCCAAATCGTTCACAATGGATGCGATGCTGACCGCCCGCAACTCAGGTTTGGGTGTGGATAAATTGGTTACATACGGCGAATGGCACACCGTGATAATATCCAGCTCCTGAACTTTGGCGGCCTCTTGGGCGAAGGCTTCTTTATCGAAAGCGCGCACCCGGAAGGACTTCGGATTCTTAGGAAAGTATTGCACTACATCAGCATCCAAGTCCACAGCCCGGCGCAGCATCGCCGCAAAACCTTTGGCAACACTCATATGACAACCGATCCGCATGGCGTACCTCCCATATATCCGCAGCGCAACGTACTAAGCGCACGAAACCGCATCGCCCGCTGAAATAAGATAGTTCACATGTAGCCTAACCCGGGTAGATAACCCTGTCAACACAGGATTATTGCAGCCTGGCGGCTACAGGCACTTGACTCCATCCTCTATTAACCTTACGCTAATCGTAGTAGGTTTTGAATAGCAGCCAACCTTCTTTACCAAGCGGTTACCGCGCATATCACGGAGGTTTTGGCCATGTTATGGAGCGTTCTGGGTTTTTTAGTCAGCCTGACCCTATTAACCGGCTTGGCGCTGTGGGTCGTGAAGTGGGCGATTTATAGGTTCTTTGCCTATGAAGAGAGAATGGCTGAACGGCAGTTGATCGAGCGTATGGAAGACGCGGAGGCCAACCGGGCGATCTGCGACGGTTTGGCTGCGTTCGGCCCCGGCCGCGCACACATATGGGCCGGCGTCGTATCCGGAGCTTCAGTGGTTCTGGCGGTCCCGTTCTTTCACATGTTATATGCCCTTTGGGTGCGGTTAATCATGACGTTTACGGACACTCCCGGCATGCGCGCCGAGGTCTTTAACACCAACATGACGCAGATAAAAGGGTACCTGCCTTCCGTCCTAATCTATACGTTGATATTCGGCCTTGCCGGCGCCTATTACGCCATACGGCGGCGACGCCACCTGCAAACCGACAAAACGTACCCCATCATTAATGTACCTGCCGTTGAAATCACCGGTATGATGGTGGGCTGGATTCTCTACTACCTGGTTGCCGTGCTGCCGCCTTCCTTCAGTTCCTGGGATAGTAACTACGGCGGTATGCTGACTCTCTCCGGCGGCTGGGTTTGGGTGGGTAGCGGTCTGCTGATGACCATGTACTTGCGGACGATGCAAAATGCCTTATTATGGGCGACGTACCGCTATCGTTGGCCGATTGCCGTTCCGGCGATTATCCAAATGATCGCCCTCCGCAACTTGGGTTTGCCTCCCACAGTCATTAAAAAGGTAGAACTCGATGAAGCGGCAGGAGCGGCCATCATTACGGCGGAGGTCGATGCCATTGACGCCGATCGCCTACGCGACTCTGTTTACGCCATTCCCGGTCTGCGCCGCCCGAAGGTTGTGGCATTAGGACCGCCTCCGGGAACCGCGGCGCGCATCGGCACGCAGCTGGCGCCGCGCATGCGCCCACTGCCGCCGCGGGCTTTCAAACGCAAAGAAGGCCCGCCAAAAGGGTATGGTGCGGAAACAAATCTGCTCGACAGCGTCGATACGAACGGAGAGCCGAATAGCGGCTCCAACCCTAAATAACGGCCAAACGCCGTACGGATTCTATTCCCTATCCAGCGCCAACACGGTAACCTCAGGCGGACAATAAAAGCGTACGCGCAGTTTCGCCCAACCTACTCCTCGGCTCACGTAAATTTGCAGCCTTCCTTCCCGAATTAATCCCGAGGCGAAACGCCGCCCCAACTTATCGTTCGTAATCAAGGCGCCGAATCCGGGGATGCAGCACTGCCCGCCATGGGTGTGCCCCGCCAACAGCAAATCCACGTCCGCCTCTTGAGCCTGTGGATAGATCAGCGCGCTATGACTGAGCAGCAACGTAGGCATCGGCGTAGAGCGCCCGGCCAGAGCGCTTTGCAGACTGGCGGTCGGCAACCTGGGATCATCAATACCGGCCAAGTACAGTTGTGAGTTGCGCCGGTTGATTTCTACCCCGCTGTTGCGCAATACTACGCCGCCGGCATCCTCAATGGCGTTGGTCAAATCCGCAGTGGGCACATGCCCGTTCAAATCGTTGTCTCCTAAAACGGCGTACACCGGGCAGATTTCCCGCAAGTTCCGTATTACCTGGGCCAAAACCTGCAGGTTGCGTACGTTATCGGTATAATCGCCGGTCAGTACGATCAAATCAGGCTCCGCTTGTCGTACCATCTCCACGAAACGCTGTTCGTAGATGCGTTCGTTACGCAAATGCAGATCCGTCGCGTGCACAATCCGCATTCCTCTCAGCCCGGGAGGTAAATCCTTGATCTCTATCTCCACTTGCTCTTTCTTCAGAGCGATCGGGTCCCAAACAAAGCCTCGCCAGGCCAAATAACAGGTCACGACTATCAGTATGTGCCAGACAGTCATCGGTATTCCTCCCGCACATTTCCAGCACACCTAACAGTCGTTTTCCGCTGCCAAGTGACGCTATCCGTGCTGTTGATCATTTCAGTCTTCCTCCGGGAAACCGTGCGCGGCACGGTATGCCAGCCCATACAAACGATCGGCATATTTGGCGCTCAGGTTTTCCCAGGAAAGATGCTCGCCGCTCCACCGCCCCAAGAGGGCATACTCTTCTTCCAATCGTTCCTTTATTTCGCGGCCTGCCTCTGCGTTATAGAGCAGAGCGCACCCGGCATTAATCAATTTACCGTCTACAGGAACCAAACGGCAGAACAGGTATTTGCCCGATTGCAACGATGCGACAGACGTCGGCCACACCGCAGTTACGGGATCGCCTCCACCTGTCAGCGGCGCAAGAATCACTTCGACCGCACCGCCGTATGCTGCATCCGGAGGCGCTACATCCTGAATGACATAGAAGTTGGGATGACAGTGCCGCCAGGCTTGCAGATCATGACGGTAGTCCTCCAATTCCTCGCTCGCCGCAGCCTCTTCCAGGATGGTAAGTCCGCCTCGCACCGGGATGGCCCAGTCAAAATGAAACCAATCGGTAAAGCACTTGTGCCAGAAAGAGTCGGTTACCTCCTGCCCAAGACTCTTTTGGAATATGGCGACGGCCCGCCCCACCAGGAAGTCCAGATGATCGGCGTAATTGTCCAGCAGGTCGCGCAGCAGGATCAACTTCTCGTACATGGCAAAACTTTGGGCGGGCTGCGGTCCCCAAGCGGCCGGCAAAATTCTTTCCGCGTCGCCGCTCGACCCAAGATGCTCCGGCGTCATTTGCGTACCTAGATGTTTAAAAAGGCTATCGACTGGGTGCTCCACGCAGTAACGATCATCAAACTGTTGCAATTGCAGCGCATCCCATATCAGGCCGACCTTCTTACCTACCGTTTGCGCATTACATTCATACAGTCGAGCGGCATCGCTGATGGTGAGCCGCCAACCTTCAATGCGTCCCATTACTACGTGCAATGCCGCCGCCCACGACGCCTCTTGTTTGATGCGCGGATTGACCAAATGGCAATAATCGGACCAAAGCCAACGCACGACATCCTGGTGCGCCTGCTGTTCCGTCATACCGCCTAACACGACGGCGGCGATTTCGGCAACACGCCATTGCCGCAGGGAAAGGTATGTCGGTCCCTGTTTCGCCAGCGGAACGTTCTCCTGCGTTACCTGCCGCTTTTCGCCAAATTCATCGTACACATATTGAGGTTTTTCCTTAGCGGCATGAACGATGTCTGCTTCAGCGGCGGCAGCGGTTAAGTCTGAAATCGCGTCTGAACCCGCATCGACACGCGCCGGCGCCGAACAAGGTTGCGTCCAGCTCGATGGATCTAAGACGGCTCGGCGTTTGTCGGGCTTCTGCCGCTCAATAACGTCAACACGATGTCGTACGGCCTTACCCAGCTTTTGAGCCACCATTTTTTTAGCATAATCCAGATCTTCCCACGTGGGACAGATGACATCCAAACGCTCTCGACTGAAGCGAAATTCACCGGCTGCGTCCGGCAGGTAACCGACGTGCAGATGACTGTTACGAGAACCGCGCGGTCCGACCGCTTCCACGTTTTTCGCTTGCAACAGCAGTTTGCGTTCACAAGCGGCATAATCCACCGTCAGATAAACCGCCCGCACGCAGATCCGCACGGGGTTCTCCACGTCTAGAACCTCACTGAGATTATCGAGCAAGTCGTTAAAGACAAATCCGTTTTCGCGCAGGAAATCGGCCCAGGTACCGTTACGCACCAGATGGTAACGCCGGTACTCGCCTCTAAGCCAACCAATTATGCTGCTCCGCAGATGCTTGGGTAGAAACGTGGCCCCGGCAGGGATCTCGTACCAATTTCCTACCCGCAGCAAACGGCCGATCAGCAGCGTTTGCGTTTGCAAAGAATCAGTACGGGTTGCGGACGGCCGTACAATCGTATACTCTCCGCCCAGAATCAAATCCTCAACCGCAATTGTCTCCCGCCCTATTGCCGTTATTTCCATCAGCGAAAGATGCGATTGTTGCCAGTGCGTAAGCAGTTGGCGCATGAGCTCGTTCATTTCGGCCACATGCTCCAATTCAAACAACTCTACCAGACGGTGACCGTGATCTAAGCGGTAATCAAAAATGAACCATTCGGTAAAGCGGTTTAACGTGATCTGCGTATAGTCATCCGGTGCCTCTTCGGGGCTATCGCCAAAGAAAAAAGAAAAAGCGTCATCAAAATCCGCATTGAACCGATTTCGCCCTGCAAAGCGGAAGAGCTTCGTGCGCAAATCCACGGCAGCATCATGCCATAGTTGCTGCTCACTGTGTTCCATTTGCGCTTCGCCCTCCTTTATGGGTCGCTGTATCAACATTTCGCCCCTGCCTATGGTAGCGCTACTGCAGGGACAAGGTGCTAAATTCCACATCCTTGTCCCCTCCTCCTGCCCTAACCTGGTAGACATTCTCCACCAATGTGAGCCCTCACCAACCAGTTATGCCAAGTGCATCGACCAAACGCTTGCTCATATCACATGGTGAGGAGAGCAACACATCAACATAGTTTGTGCACTAGGCGCTCCGTGCGTTACAATGACAGGGAAATTCTCTGGAGGTGCCATGGGTGGCTGGGCATCGTTATCGCGTTAACAAAATCAAACGTATGCATAGCATCGTACATGGGTTACTGCCCATTCTGGAAGATATGGCGCGGCATCCGGCCATTGCGCAGATTACTCCAGGGCGTATCAGCGGTGATCGTCACGCCGACGATTACAACGTAACCATGCAGTACTTCACGGAAAGCGGTATGAAGCTGATTGCACGCACTCCCACCGCCGTACAGGAAGTTTTTATCGTGACCTCTGAACCAGAAAAAGTACAGGCCTGGCTGGTCAGCGAAGGCTTAATAGAAGCGCCGCGCCGAAATAACGACGCGCAGAGAGATGAACCGAGCGCAACAGCCGCTAAGACAAAGCTGAAAACCAAAGATGCCTCAGGCGGGAAGTCAGCCGGCCGGCAACGAACCGAAGCGAACCGCAATCACCCCCAGTCCGGCGCACGTTCCCGTAGCGGCCGGAACGCCAGACGAGCGACCATCGCTGATAAGTATGGGCATGAGCCGACAGGTATCCTTACAGATCTGCCCACCGATTCGCTACTGTTCTCCGACTACCTGAACGCCGGAGCCGCAGCCAAGCTAAGACGTTTACGTAATCAAATCGCCGCGCAAGAGGCGCCCGATCCACCAAAACCGCACTCGTCCAGCGGACAAGCCGCCGTAAAGGGGGCTGCCGAACAGAGCAAAAGAACCAGGCAGAAAGCCACCTCGCAGGGCAAAGGCATGCAGACGAACCAGCGCGGCAAACCGCGAGACGTAGTAAAAGCCTACGCTCCGACCACAAAAGGCGCTAAGCCGCGGAAAGCAGACAATCAACCGACAAAAACCTCCAAAAAGGAGACTAACCTTCTGGAGGCTTGGTTAAAACAGGCTGATGACGAAACGTTCAAACGGTTATCGCGTAAGTTCAAGGGATCCGAGAAATGACCGCGTGGAGTGAGCGAGCGGCGGTAAGTCCCACGTGTTACCACCGCCGGCTATAGCCGGTCTCCATTTGGGTTTGCTCCAGGCTATACTGCCCGCTGTTGTCCGCCGCATCGGTTAGCGCGGCGTCATCCTCCACGCCTGCGCTCAGCGAACTCTCTTGCTGTTGCGTGCCGGCCTGCTCGTAGGCAATGACCAGGATGTTCCTACCATATTTAGCGGCCAAGGCGCTCTCCAGGCGCCTGACATCATCAATGTCATCGCCATCCAACGCGGCAAAGCGGTAGTTCTCCATGCCATACCCCTTCCTTAAAAGAGACTAAGTGGGCGGCTAAAGAAAAACCGACGCCGGCGTCGCACTATAGGTATTGCTAAGCACCTGCGCCGTAGCCGCTTCATGGCATAGGTTGCCCGTAGAGCGTAACGATCATGCAAGTAGCGGATCGGCACCGGATAGCAAAACTTCGCCTAAGGCATACAATACTGCACACTTTTGGCCCGGTGTTTCAATTACGCTACCTACCTAACCGCTGCTACCTTTATTTCCAACCTTGAAAAATATCCAGAGTACCCGGCAATACCGACAAAAACACGCGGACGGCAACAAGGTGTGATAAAATGAATCGATTTCGAACCTAATGGACTATGGATAGCGTATACAAGCCCGGAGTAGCCGGCACCGCACAAGGTAAGTCGAGCAAAAAACGCACTCTGTGGCAAAAAAGCGATGCACGCATCGCGCTGGGAGGTTGCATCGGCAATGGGAGCTTTAGACATACGCTTGCTCGCCCCGCTCATCATTTTGGAGCTACTGATGAAGATCATCGCCTTAAACGACTTGGCACGGCGGCCCCCTGACCAGGTTAAAGGCCCCCGTCTGCTCTGGATATTCCTGATACTGCTGGTTTCCATGCTCGGATGGGTGATTTACCTTGTATGGGGAAGGGACGATCAAGGCCATGAATCATGATCAGACCATCATTCACTTTCGTGAGGTCAAGAAAAGTTACGGCCGCGTGCAGGCGCTTGACGGGCTCAGCTTTACCGCAGCCAAATACGGCTGTTTGGGGTTATTGGGACCCAACGGCGCCGGCAAAACCACCGCGATAAAGTGCCTCTTAAACCTCACTCACTACGAAAGCGGCTCCGTGGACGTTCAAGCGCGGCGGATCGGTTATGTGCCGCAACAGCCTGCGCTCTTTCCTTGGATGACAGCGGAAGAGACGCTGCGGTTTATTGGGGCTGAACGCGGCCTACGCGGAAAAGCGCTGGAAGACGCCATCGAGTACAGGCTGGACCAAATCGGTCTTCTGAAAGCCAAGCGGCGTCGGACCGGAGGATTCTCCGGCGGCATGAAGCAGCGACTAGCTTTAGCGGCCGCCTTAATACATGAACCCGATTTATTGGTGCTGGATGAACCTGTTTCCGCGCTTGATCCTGTCGGACGCCATGATGTGCTGGCACTGCTGAACGTGCTGAAGCGCGACCGGGCTATAGTCATGTCGACTCACATTTTGGATGATGCGGAACGCGTATGCGACGACGTCGTGATTATGCGGGAAGGTCATGCCGCACTGCAGCAATCCATGGGGCAGATTCGCGTTACGGTGAATTTGCGCTATGACGTCGAATTGCTGGGCGAAGCCGCCGCCATTGCCGCTGCCGGTGCACTACTGCAAACGCAACCCTATGTAAGTGGCTGTCGCCAGGTAGGCTCGGTACTCGCGTTGACGCTGCATCGGTTGGAGGAGGTACCCGCCTTGCTGCACACGTTGGCATCCCTGGAAGATGTGCAGGTTATCCGATTGGAGCAAAGCAAACCTTCCTTGGAAGATATCTTCTTGCAGGTGGTGAATGGCCAATGATCTATCTCAATCTCCTGCAAAAAGAGTGGTTGGAAGTCGTCCGCTCGTACAAAATTCTTTTCATTCCGGTCGTCTTTATTCTCTTAGGCGTCGGCCAGCCTTTGGCCATGCATTTTATGCCGCAGATACTGGAACTCGGCAATGTACCCGCAGGTACGGTAATTGAGATACCGATACCTCCTCCGGAGCAGATCCAAGCAGGCATCATCGATCAATACAGCCAACTGGGCATCTTCGTGCTGATTTTAGCTGCGATGGGGGTCATCTCCAGAGAAGTGGAGCAAGGCCAGGCGGCGCTGCTCAGCACCTTGGGCGTAACCAGGCATCGTTATGTTCTCACCAAGTGGATGATGCTTGCAGCGCTCACCGTGTTCAGCATACTGATCGGTTTTGTCGCAACCGCATACTATACGGAGATCTTGTTCGGCAGTCTAAATTGGGGGCATGTAATCCTAGGCGCACTGGTCTATTCGCTCTATCCCCTATTTGTTCTCTCCCTGACGCTACTGTTAGGTACGTTAAACACCTCGCAGCTGTCTGTTGCCGGCTCGACTTTGGCGACCGTCATCGTATTCAGCTTAGCCGGTACAATGAGGCAGCTGCTGCCATGGCTGCCGAACCAGGCGAGCACCATCGCCAAGAACCTGATCGGTGCCGGCCAAGCCTTACCGGTGCGCGGCATCGCGGTCCCCTGCATTTGGATTGCCGTCACGCTGGTCGCCACATGCTTGTCGTTCCGGCGCAGAGAGCTGTAACCAGGAAAAAAGCGAGTACAAACACCTGAGCGACACCGTAAAGCGATGAGCCCCGGCACAAAAGCTACAAACGCCGGGGCTCCGTTTCTTGCCGGCAAATGCCGCGCTCAAAGCTCTACCGGTACTTCACAATCGAAATAGACGCCTTGAAGGGTCACTCGATAGCGTATGCCCCGCACCAGCACCCCGGCGGCGGCCGCTTGGCGAAGAGCTGAGGCAAAAGCCGGATCAGTAGCTTCATTGGGATGCACTACAGCAGCATCATGCCGCAAAACCATCAGCAGTACGGCGCCTCTTCCTCCAGCCTTTACCAAGTCGGTTAAGGTTCGCACATGGCTGGTACCGCGTTGCGTAGGCGCATCCGGGAAGTAGCCGCGGCGGTCGACAACCAGACTGACCGTCTTTGCTTCCACCCATAACCGGCCTTGGTCGTCTTCTACCAGCAGATCGAAGCGATGCTTGCCATATGCCGCCTCAATCCTGAGCCTCGCGTCGGCGGCAGGAATGTCTAAAGTACGGGCTACCTCCGGTTCCAGCAAAAGTTTTGCCGGCAAACGGGTATCAATGGCGCAAAGTACATCGTCTTTCTGCACCAAGGTCAAGTCCCAGGCGGTCTTGCGCCCATTCCCCGCAACAGGCGTGAGATAGACGGTTGCTCCGGCAACAAGCAGCTCGCGTAGACGCCCGGTATTAGGCACATGTGCCTGCTCTAGCCCGCCATTCACCGTCACTTCCGCCACGAAGCGGTTCAGACGGCGTAGCAGTCGGCCGCGCACCAAAGGCTGAGTGAATTCCATTGTTCATACCTGCTTTATAGGTTTATTGGCAAGAGCAGAGAGACAAGCCTTCGCCCTAATTGCGAATGAGCCTTAACAATCCGGCCTCTTCCATCCTTCTCATCAGAGCCGGTTTCTTCGTGTGGGTTTGACATAGTGCTTTGAGACGCGTCAAGAACGCTGCCTCGTGCTGCTGCCATTTAGCCAGTTCATATAAATCGAGCAACAGATGCACTGCCGCATCGTACCCCGCGGCGTTTTTTCGGCAAATTAAGGTATCGATCTTTTCCCAAAGCGTGCTCTCTTGCCCCACCAGCGAATTTATATAATCAGCACGCTCTTGAGCACGTTTGCGCTTTTCTTCAGCCTGCTTCTCGGCAGCTATCCGAGCGGCCTCCGCCAGGCGGGCTCTGCGCAACTCTTTAGCGCGAGCTTTCAACTCTCCTGCGTTGCGACGCTCATCGCTGCTCACATGCATCGGCGTGTTTTCCTCCCTAAGGCGTTTTTGCAGCTTGCACGCCAAAAGAGAACCGTTTCCCACGATCACCTCGTAGATCATCGCATCCTTTTCAGGTTCGGGTAAATCGGCGATCCATGCCCGGACGACTTGCTCAGCCGGATCGTAGTGTTCTTCCGGTGGACTTCCTTCAGCAGCTGCGACCAGCAAATCCCTGTCAAGCCGCAAGAAGGCGACAAGCTCCTCCTGCGCCGCGCTGAGGTGGCCTAAATTCGGCGGGACAGGAGGTTCCGGTTCATGCTCCGGTATTTCGCCATGAACGACCGCATTAAGCCAGCCTAAATAAAGAGCACGATAATCGCCCTGCATCAGCTCCAGGCGGATCGGCAGCAGAGCAGTCAGACGTCCCCTGTCCTCCCACTCGAATTCATAATCATCACCGTCATACGCATAACAAAAGATGCCGTACTCTCCTTTGACCAAATAAGCAAACGATTCTACCCCGCAATACTCATAGACTTCGTCCTTGGGAAACAATGCACCCGGTACGCGGAGCATCAACTCCGATCTGCCGAAGTTACTATTGTAATAAAACCCATCGAAGTGCTTCTCCACCCACTCCAAGGGATTACCTTTAAAATCACCCCAATTATACACATTGACGAAGCTGCGACTTGTAATATCAGCTCGCGATGAATACATCCTAAGCTTGCTCATTTCCTCGGCGGTTAGCGGCCGATCAACAGCCTGAAACTCATAGTATTGGTACTCGCTCACGGCAGAATCCTCCCAGGTGCTCTTCGCCATACTGGTGATTTGTAGTTCTCATCAAAGCCTCGCTCTGCAGCATACGGCTTTTATAACAAGGACGCCGCAGTTTTTACTCCCACCATAGGGGCCTATAACGGCAGGCGGCCTGATCTAATCTCCAGGCAGTGTTTTTCTGCTTGCCTTTTGCTATTCTTTCTGCGTTAAGCGGCGTATACCTTGTGCAATCAATTTGCAAGCGGTAATTCATCGTCAGATTCATGAACAGCGTTATTCGCCGGTCAAGCGTTACCGAGAACCGTCTGAGCAACTGGGAAGGAAGCTTCCTGCCCGGTCTGGCAGAGGCAGCCCGGTGTACAATAGGCGCAATTAGCGTATCCTATTCGCATTGACACCTACCCCTAATTAATATAGGATATACTTACATTATAAATTTCACAACTAGGTTATCAGAGATGAGGAGCCTCCCATGGACATAGCAAAACGGCGTATGTTTGAACTGCATGCAGAGATCTGTAAAACGCTGTCGAACCCCAAGCGGCTGGAGATCCTGGATCATTTGCGTGAAGGTGAGAAATCGGTAGAAGAGCTGACCCAACTGATGGGCATGTCTAAGTCGAACCTCTCACAGCATCTGAGTATTCTACGACAAAAGCGGTTGGTAAAAACGCGCCGGGACGGGTTGAACATCATCTACAGCATCGGCAATCCCAAGATCCTGAATGCTTGCGACATCCTCAAGGAAGTGCTGTTGGGTAATCTGACGCAGAACCAAGATCTGTTGTCCATACTCCAGGATGAGGATGATGAGTAAAGTGACGGCTTACGGGCAGCTACGGAGCGTACTCCCGTAACCAACCCGCATAATAGATCATATGATTATGCGATACGAACGGAGGTACTCTGATGAACGCAACCATCCAATTTGTCGATAATATGCGCTTTATGGGCGTAGCGGAATCCGGACACGCCGTGTTGCTCGATACCTCGCAAAAAAACGGGGGCAATGCGTCAGCACCGTCGCCGATGGAAATGGTGTTGTTCGCTTTGGGCACCTGCAGCGGCATGGATGTGGTCAGCATCCTGCGCAAAAAACGCATCCCCATCGAACACTTCAGCATTGAAGCGGCGGGAACGCGACGCGACGAACATCCGCGCATCTTTACGGACATCCGGTTGACCTACAAGTTCCGCGGTCCCAATTTGGCCGCCAATCGGAAAGCCCTCGAAGATACGGTGCGCCTATCGCAGGAAAAGTTCTGTTCGGTGGCGGGAATGTTGGCGGCGACCGTTAAGTTGACATGGCAGGTGGAAATACTGGAGTCCACCGACACCGCCGGATAAGAGCAAGCCGACCGTCGTAGCGTATGGGCCGGAAGAGGTGCGCATGCCGTGCGTCCGAATCCGGCCTTTCCTTATAGTATTCGGGCTTGCGTGCTGATAGACAGGGCCAGCCGCCGTCGGTCACGGCAAGTACGTTTTCTAAGCTTCTACGCCCGTCTTTTTGACCAGGAGCGCCGCGAAACCACCTATCGTCGACATCCTACGCATTCTATTGTAAAATGCCGATTATAGTTTTCCTAATGAGAGGAATTCCCCTATTTGGTCCAGAAACACTTCTAGAATCTTAACGTGCGGAGGAGATTTTGTTGCGACATTCGAGCCTGAAACTGGTAATTAGTCTGGTTTGCTTCATCGTGTGTCTCACTGCTTACGGAGTTGCCCTCGCTGCCGAAGCGCCGGAAGCGCAGGAACCTCTTAAACTCACCGTAGCGCAAGCAGTGGAACTGGCGCTCAAGGATAACCCGACCGTCATTCTGCAGACTTTCGCAGTAAAAGAAGCCGAGCTGAATGTAAAAATTGCTAAAGTCAACCTGAAGACGACAGTTACCCCGCAGCAATTGGAAGATGCTGAAGCCGCATTGGCCGCTGCCGAAGCCCAACTGCAGCTTACCCGCCAATCGCAAGCGTTGGCTGCCAGAGAGCAGTACATAAACGTGTTGAAGGCGCAACACACCTTGGAACTGACCGGCGCCGCCGTTGCTCAAGCCAATCGCAACCTCACTTTGGTCCGGGAGAAAGCGGCCGTTGGTTTGGCTACCGACAACGACCTCTATGAAGCTGAAAGCAACCTGCGTAAAGCCGAAATTACGCAGCGCACGGCCGAAGCTAGTCTGGAAACGCAGCGCATCAAGTTCAACCAGCTTCTATCTCGTGATCTGCGTGCTCCCTTCGAGCTTGTAGACGACGTGCAGTATGAAATACCGGCATGGGATGCCACAGCCGATACCGCCAAAGCTTTGGCCGGCCGTCTTGATGTTGCCGTAGCGCAACGTAAACTCGAATTAGCGCAACGCAATCTGAACGTGGCCGATCCTAGTTATACGCCGCAGGCTCAGATAGAACGCCTGCAGATGGCCGTGGAAAGAGCGCAGATTGAGCTCGACGCACTCACAACCACCGTCATTTTACAAGTGCGCGATGCCATCTTAGGTTTAGAGACCGCTCACATCAACGTAGAGTTGGCCAACGCGGCTCTAGAACAGCAGCAAAAGCAACTACAGGTCGCCATGCTGCGTCATGACAGCGGCTTTATTACCACTGCCGACCTGGCGGACGCGCAGGCCGCCGCCAACGTGGCGGAAGTGCAAGCAGTACAAGCCATGTACGATCAGGCATTGGCTGTCACCCGTTATCTAAACGCCATCGGGGCTGCCGCCGTACCGACGGCACAGGATTAGGAGGCTCACCCTATGGTTGTCACGCAACGTGAATGCTTGAGCATACAATGGCGCCGCTTGTGCGTTATTGTCTGTACCATAGCAGCCTGCGTGAGTCTTACTTCGCTTTTACCCATATACGCTGCAGATCCTACCGGTGGCGCAGCGCCGTACAAGCTGAACGAGATTGCCGTACCGCAGAACCTGCTCACTCTGATTGAGCAGGTTCTCTCCGGACCAAAACACGCAGCTGCCGCCCTGGAATACCAAATAGCCGCGGCAAACACCCAAGCGACGCTGGGCGACTTGCAGCCGCAACTGGCCTTGAGCGTCCAATCCAGAGCCTATGCGCCGTTTTCCGATTCCGCTGCGGATACGAAGGTAGGTTTGATTGCAGGCCCAGGTTTGATATTAACCCTGCCCACCGGCCAAGGCCAAACGCAGATAACCGTAGGTGCGGCGGCACGCACTGGTTATTCCTCCGTTTTCGGCGCACAGGCCAATATCACCACCCAAATTCCGTTATTGGCCGGCCCCGATACGCGGCAAGCTTCTGCGAAGCAGGCGTTATCCAGCGCTCAAGCGGAGTACCTGCGTAAGCAACGGCAGTTGGTGTTAGACGCCGTAAAAGCGTATTATGCCGTACAGGCGGCGGAACAAGAGCTGACGTTAACCGAGCAGTTGTATCAACTAGCCTCGCTTGCTTACACATTGGGCGATGAGCAGTTTCAACGCGGCACGCTCTCCTCAACCGAGCTCTACCTATTGCGCCAAGCGATGAACAGCGCTACGGATCAGCATAGAACAGCCTTGTTCGATCTGGAGAAAGCTAAAGCTGATTTACAATCGTTGGTAGGCGGCGTCACCATCAGTATTGCCGACGCATCCGACCTTTCCGAGCGTTTGTTGCAAGTGGATGCGCCTGCTGATCTAACCGCCGACGTCTGGGTGGCCTTGGCATTAGAGCGGCGCGATGATCTCCATCTCGCGCAAGAGGCTGAAGCGCTCGCTAAGCTGAAGCTGGAGAGCATTGAGGCGAAAGCCGGTAAAGAGATCAACCTTGTGGCCGGCGCCACCTGGCCGAATAAGGTGACCGAGACAAGCGTTGACTTTCGCACCGATGTGCAGATCGGCGTGCAAGCTACGTTTCACTTGGCTGATCCCGCTCGCCGACAAAACGTCGTCGCCGCACAAGCAGGCTATGAAAAAGCGCGACTGCACACTCAAGAGTTGCAACAGCAGATTGCCCGTGAGATTGCTACAGCCCTGTTTCGGGTGCAGGAAATAGAACAGACGCTAGCCCAAGCGCAGATGCATCTAGAGCAACTCGAAACGAACTTGGCCGTGGTGCGGGAACGCTTGGCTCAGGGTCTGGCAGTAGCTCAGGATGCAGCCGAACAGGAGCTCAACGTAGCGCAACAAGTCGGCCGGATCCGGCAGCTGGCCGGTGAGCGCGTTATTGCGTATCTTACCCTGTGGCATGCCGCCGGACTCGATGCGGTTGCTCTACAAATTCCCGCCTTCTAAGCAGATGCATTGCTGATGACGAAAACCAAGGTATTTACGAGGTGAACTTAGTGAAGCGTTCACTAACCGGATGGATTTTATGTACCGCCCTGCTGGTTCTCATGTATGGAATGACTGCGCAAGCCGCCGATTACTACGTGAGCCAAACCCTAACCACCGTTGGTTCCGGCTTTGTCGTGCTACCCGCAGATATCGCGGTAGTATCCGTCGCTATTGAGACCTCCGCTGCGGAAAGCGGCGCTGCGCACCAAGAAAACCTGCGGATTACGGAGCAGATTATGGCGGCCTTGAAAGAGGAGAAGATCCCTGGTTTGCAGTTTAACATGCGCCAAGTGATGTTCTGGGAGAACACCAGTCTCAGTACTCGGGAAAAGAGCTACAAAGCCAGTGCCGCGCTGGATATTCAAACCAACGACTTGGCCGGCGTAGGGCATATCATCGACATTGCTGAGAAAATGGGCGCCACTTCAGTACAGAATGTCCGCTTTGATATCTCAGACATTGACGCGGCAGCTCAAGAGGCGCTCAGATTGGCAGTAGCCGACGGAATGCGTAAGGCGGAACTGATGGCGAGCGCGGCAGGCATGCGGATCGCCATTATCCGTGAGCTACGCGATAACAACGCGGTGCGGGTTTATAATCCCAGCCAACCTACCACTGCGGCGGCGGCTGAAACTGCTCTTCCCGCATTGGCCGCTCCTGTGTATCGCGGACAAGTACTAGTGCAAACCGAGGTCACGCTGATTTTCGAGGTCGTATTGGATCGGACCAAGAGCAGCGAGAACTAGCGCAAGCACATAGACTACCAAAGACCGAATCCTGACATGGACTCGGTCTTTTTTGTCCACAGTATCCACCCTGCCGGCGCAACAAAGTGGTGAAGCCCAGCCGATAGCGACGGGGCTTCAAACTCACGAGCATGGCTGGTGACCTGCTTAATCTAATACTACCGCCAGTTAGATCTGGTGTCAACACTACGTAGAGCATAATTGCGTTTCTTCAACTAACGTGGTCATATTTGCCCAATCAGCTCAATTACTACCGTTATTATAGCTCGACTGCTTAGCCGGTCATCTCTCGGATCTTGTTAACCACCATGGGCGCTGCCGAAATATGCGGCATTACCCATGACGGCCTAATCGATCCAGGTCATGATCCTACAAGCCGTTACTCCGTCAGTAATCGGCCTACGATGCTCACCTTGCCTATCTGCACCGACCCGGGTTCCGCAGCTTCGTTCAGAGTCAAGCGGAACCAACGCGCCGCAGCGCCCTCTACCGCCTCACCTCGCAGCATGAATTTACGCCAACCTGCCGCGGCAATCTCTACTTCCTCTACAGTGTAGGGCATCATGCGCCAATCCGTTCCATCAACCGCGGTTGCCAAAGCAACCAGGGAGTCAATGGTCTCAAATGACGTATACAGTTCAACACTCACGCGCCTAATTTCACCTGTATCTGCAGTCCACTCCAGGAATTCGTCGCTTTGTCCGTTCCATACCAAGCGATCGGCATCATCAGCGAAGGCTGCCGGTCGATCCGTAGCGTAGAGCCATCCTGCGGATGTCGCACTGGTCAGCGCCCGATCCAGAACGCCAAACCAGCTGGAAGGAATCGGCGGCAGCAGGTCATCGACCAATTCCCACCAGTTTCTTATCTGTACCTGTAGGGCAGCCGTGCCGGATTTACCACTTTGACCGGTTGCTTGGACCACTAAGGGATAGGTACCATTGGGTAGAACACTGGTGTCGTAAACCAGCGATGTTGGCAGAGCGTCGCCGGCATAGATGCGCTCACCGGCCAAATCCACGGTAACCCAAGCCAACGAGTCATCCAAAGGCAGTTCCACACCGACATCCAGCTGCAACAACCCGGTAACCACCGCATTGCTGCGCGGCGCGCGCAGGTCCACCAGCGGTGCCATTACACCAGAGGCGGCAGAGCGGATGCTCACCGCATCAAGCGCATAACTTCCTTGCAGCGTTAGGTGGCTGGGACCTGTCTGCAGCCCGATGCCTTGCAGTACCTGGACCTCAGGATACGCTTGGCGGAGCAGGCGGACGTCGATGGTGATATCATGCCATTCCCCGTCATCCTGCAAGCCGGCGTTGCCGGCCTTGGGGGTACTCATGTCTTTGTGCGACAGAGTACTTGCCAGACAAACCTGTTGTCCTTGGCCGCCACCGAATAATTCCACATATAGACCTACCGGCGTACCGGGCATGATCCGATACCGCACATCGACATACGGGAACTGATCGATATTCCACCAGATATGCGGGGCGATATCCCAACCGCCGGGATATATCCAAGCCGGCAGGGTTCCAGGCTCACCACTCGGCGCTTCCACCAGCAAATACCCTGCTCCCGTGCTGCGATCCAGCACGCGACTCCATTTTGCTGGTAGAGGTTTATAGGCCTTCCACACCTTCCACCAATAGGTATCGGACGCATCGAACGTGAAGTGAAGCAACACGTCGTCGGCGTCCGGACGATCGTGACGCACAATCACGTACGTCGCTCCGCGGTAGACATGGCCTGCCGCGTCGGTCACGTGCACAAACACGGGCTGATCGCCCGGTTCTGTAAACACATGGGAAACTTGAGCACCAGTAAGTATGGCCCCGTCGGCCAAGCGCCACTCATACCGCACTGGTTCAGCAATGCCGATACACTCTGCCCGGAACCGCACCTCCTCGCCTATGTTGAATTCGGCAGCCGATGTCTCGATGTAAACCGCAGGCCGCCCATAGGCGCCATGTTCATATACGCCGATGTCCGGTGCAGCGCCGGACCACGGAAAACCGACCGGATCATGATCCTGCCACGTCAGCTCCCGATCCAACGTCAGCTGGTTCTTTTCCCGGTCCACAGCAATAATGCGGGCTATGTTCGTCGGCGTACCTACCGCAATCAGATCGCCGATTTCACTGACAATCCCAAAGCCGTCGTAAAAGAAAGCCGCATCGGCGACGGTCAGGACTTTGCCCTTACCGCTGCTTACGGCATAGGTGAGAAAACGTCCGGCGTCACGCAGCTCGCTATCGGGCTGCAGCGTGAAGTTAAAGCGTGTACTATCAGTGAACTGTGGCGGCGCTATCAGCGTGTTTTTCAGCAAACTGTAGGGTGCCTGAAGGAACAACCGTTCTCGCCGGGCTGCATCAATCTCCGCCCAGAGGGCATTGTGCGTCATTTCGAAGCGTTCCCCTACGGAACCGTAGATTTGCGTATGCATGCCGTGGATATCATTATGCGCGATGACGTTGTTGAGATATATGCGCTTTCCGTCCTTGCCGCCGGTTGAAGCAAGTTGAAAACCGAAGGCTACGTTGTCCACGAAGATGTTGTTGTAGACACGCACGTCATGCAGCATTTGCAGATCGGAGTCGATGTATCCCGCCATCATGCGCTCCGGTCCGCCCCAGTTGCGAAAGACGCGGTTAAAACGGTATATTCCCCGCTCAGGGCTGAATTTGTTGGCAGAATCCGCCGAGCGGGCGCCCCGCAAGCCGTTGGTCACGATGTTGTCTTCAAACAACAGCATGTCCGTACCGAAGAACTCGTAGTTGCGACCATATCCGTTGTGGAACACGTTGCCACGTACGACGACGTATTCATTTCTCCCCTCATATTGAGGTCGCACCGCAAATGGCGTGTGCAAGCCGTGGCTAAACGTATTCCCTTCAAATAAGATGCGCTTGGAGCCATAGATGCGAATGGTATCAATTCCCACCGGATCGGTGATGGCCCAGTCTTGCGCCCAGTGGCGAAAGATGCTGTCGCGCACCTGCACCTGTTCGCTGTCTCTAATAATAAAGGGAGAGCCGACGGCGCTGTTTTCAAAGAGGCAATCTTTGATTTGGATGTATGCGGCTTTTTGGATTGTCGCCCATGGCGCTGCCGATTCAGGCGCTATACGAAAGCCTTCCAGGTTAATATGCGAAACGCCGTTAATTGAAACTCCCGGGAGAATACCGCCCAGCTTCGCGCCGTGTTTGACGGCGGAGCGAAAGGTTATCGGCGCGTCGGGCGTTCCGCTGACCAATGGGGCTAGAGTACCCGGATAATCACCCGGCAGGAATATCACGGTGTCGCCGGGGCGGGCGTTTCTAGCGACCACGTGTAGGCCTGCCCAGGGATCGTCCTCGCTGCCGGAACCGTTTTCTCGCCCTGTAGGTGAAACATAAAATACCCGGTTGGTTGCCGCCGTATCTTCTTCAGACACATGCGACTCTTCATCTAAGCGATAGAGGGTGATGCTTTTGATCGCTAAAGTCGGCGTTACAGTTTGGCCTGTGTACAAATAAACTCGGACTTGCGTAGTACCCTCAGGCGCTACGCCGGAAACCATAATAGTCTCAAAGGTGTCTGTGGGTAGTTGTTCAGCGAGAAACCTCACTTGCTGTCGTTCCTGAGATGGCAGAAAACGAATTTGAAAGAAGGCTGCGCCTGACGTCCCCGGCACGCCGCGTACCTTTAGCTCCGCCTGATAGCTGCCCAGGCCGGCGTTTATCGTCTGTTGCAGACCAATTTCTCCGGCATTCCCCAAAGCCTTTGTCATATCCTCCATAAGTAATGCCCGTTGCTCCGGATCGTCGGTGTTGATCACCGATATTCGTCGATCGGCATCCAGCTGACCGTATATGACCCAGCCCGGCGGCGGCATGACCGTTTCCGCATCGAGAAAAGTCGGGTTCACAAAAAGATTTTGCCCCCAGGTCGATGCCATACCGACGCCGGAGATGCGAAGTATCGCAGTCAATGCAAATAACAGACTGACCAGGCGACGTAGAACCTTGTCCATATGATGACCTCCTTCTCCACACCTTAGTGCACGCAAATGCGTTCCCTTTTCGCAGCGCAAGCGTTCTAAGACGGTTTCCGGTACATACGGGTGTTTATGTGAATTCCAAGTGTGCACATCACCTACCCCACCTGTCGGATCACCGCATGCGGGAAGAAAAACAGAAGCAGAAGTCGTTGCCTGTCATGCCTCTGTTGCTAAACAGTATGAGCCAAGCCATAGGCTACGGTAATAGATACAAGCGAACGTTATCGAAGTATGACGTCCCCTGATTCACAAGACCGGAGTAGAGGATGATGGACACATCGACCGTCCCTTCAGGAGCGATACCCTCAACGCTCACCGTCTGCCACTCAATGGGACCGCGGATTGTGAGGATCTTCGCGTCCACCCTTTGGCCTTTGTCGTTGTGGAAGTCGAGATAGACCATGGCATCACCCGATTGAATACGGACATCAACCTCAGCTAAGAACCGCTGACCGGCGACGGCATTGACACGCATGCTCCGCATACCGACGCTTTTCTCGGCAGTAGCATCAACCAATGCTAAGGAGTATTCGCCAGCTGTTTTATATTCATTCGAAAGACTCACGCTCACTCCGTCCGTCAGTAGCGCAAAGCTTGTCCAATGCAGAGGTAACGAATTCTCATCCAAACCCAATGAGAAATCGCCGTTAAGCAGCAGGTTGTTCCTCGACTCCGCAGCATGTACGGTCACCATGACGGTCACCAACAAGGTAACAATACACAGGAAGATACAGTATTTGGGGCTTCGCATGCAACTACCACCTTAAGGTTTTAGTCATTGTCCCAGGTCAGCAAAAAATGCTCCCAAAGGCGTTCCTTCACAAAACTTTCTGCGCCGTAACTAATTTCCCTGGTAAAAATCTGTCTGAGAGGCAAATTCTCAGATGAGCCGCATGGGCATCCACCGCCGTAAGACCTCATGACGAGGACGCAAAGATCGTAATGCCCCCAACTGTCTCTGCATTCGGCTAACCTATTAAGTCTCGCCGGTATCCACATACTTGCGCATCACGCAAATCGGCTCCACCAAACGCGGGAATGCCTGAATGTACAGGATATCTATCAACTAGTAGCTTTGTCGGAGTAGGATCAACCGTATCTCCGCCCGGTTTTGCATGGCATCACAAACTGAACACGGCATCACTGCAAAGCAGAAGCCCAGCTCAAAGCCGGTTACCGCACTAATCAGCCGTATATTCCCTGCTCAGAGGCTATGTAGGCAGGAGTCTCCATGGACGTCTCCCGTGTTCAATACTTGATCGGCTACTACGACTAGTGAACATATGCTGATCCCGCGCAGCCGCATTTCGTTGTACGAGTGGCTATTGACATGATCAGATCTGGAACGACGATGCTCATCTTCTGTGGTATCACGAATTGAACACGGCATC
>DUQB01000135.1 GCA_012838035.1 Bacillota bacterium
CAGCCTCTTTACGACTCCCAGGTGTTAGCGCTGATCGCCAATACCTGCGCCTTTCTACAAGGCAGTCCCATATACGATAGTAACCTGCACGCCGAGATCGTTACCGACATCTTCGAGTCGGCGATGCCGTATCAAATCAAGTTTGCGGCAACGCGCGGCGCGCATAACATGACCTGCTATGTAGATGCCGCCCTACTGTTTGCCGGGTTGCTGCTCGAACGACAAGATTGGCTGGAATTGGCGGTCAACCACCCTCAGACCGGGTTCTACGCCATGTTGGAAAACGGCTTGGCCTGCGATCCAAACGGGCAAATCGACGGTTTCTGGTGCGAAAGCCTTTTCTACCACTACTACTCCCTTTACCCGCTGCTCTCCCTGTTCGCCAGGCTGCAAAACAGTCCTTTGGCGGAAGCCTACCCCCAAGCGCGCCAAAGCGCCGAGATCCAATACAGACTCACCCGCATGTTGCTAGCTCCGGCTGAGATGGCCGATCATCGCCTGCGCTTACCCTTATTCGGCGATTTAGGCGCCCCAAAACACATGAAGCTGAGCGGCTACGCTCCGGTGTATGAGATGGGGGCCGGCGTTTTGCCCGCTCCGGAACTGCAAACCGCCCTCGGCGCCCTGTATTATCAGGCTGCGGCCCGCACCAGTATGGAGGCTTTGTGTTTCGGCCCCGATGCACTCAACATAGCTCCGCCGAACGCCAAAAGCGTCCATCTGCCGGCTACCGGCGCCGTGTTTCTGCGCGACCAAGGGATCCAAGCCTACCTGAAATGCGGCATGCCGGCCACCAGCCACGACCATGCGGATAGGCTCTCCTTTGGTTTATCCACCGATGCCGCCCCGCTCATCGCCGATTTAGGCACCGCCGGTTACGCCGATCGCGCCTACCACGCCTACTGTCGCAGCGCGGTTGCACACAGCACGATTTTAGTGGACGACCATATTAAACAGCCCATCGTAGATGTCGACCTGAGCGCCGACCTGGAGCATCACCAGGCCGCGGCGCACATGTGTTTGGAAGGCAACATCCGGCTGCAACGACACATGGAGCTAAAAGCACCTTATATGCACCTAACCGATACATGCACTGCGGCCGAGCCCCATGTCTTAACCTGGCTCATGCATCCCTACGGTTCCGCCGCCGTGAGTTGCGGGGAGGAGATCCCACAGCCGGATATCCCGGCGCTGCCGGATAACGAGACATTCTGCTACCTTACGCAGCGGCGGCTGTTCAGCACGCAAAAGCCCGTTTGCGTCGATTGGCAAGTGGCGGAGAACCTGTACCTGCGCGCCTGGGTGGTTGCAAACGTCCCGTTTGTCTGCATTTTGGCGCATTCACCAGGCAACCCGAAGCCCGACCGGCGCACCACCTTGGCCCTCCGGCTCCAGAGCGCCGCAGCCGTGATCAAAGCCGTATTGGAAATCTATACCGCACAACCGCAGCTCATGAGTCCGCCTGAGTTACTGACTCAAACCGACTAGATGCAGGATCTCCTCGATCACCTGCGTCGGAGGTCGGTCAGTATCAACCTCATAATGGGCGTTGCGCCTGAGCAAGGGCTCGATCGTCTCGATCTCCCCGCGCACTTTGGCCTGACTGCGCGGGGTGGCGCCATAGGGGTTGTTGGTACGAGTAGCCAACCGCGCCATAATGACCTCGACTGGGGCGCTCAGCAGGATGATGACGTCGAATCGCGGGTGAACCGACCTTGGTTGGCGGCCGTACCCGCTACAAACAGCACTTCGCCGTCCTCTGCGGCCAGCAACTCCGTCATCCGCTCTTCCTGCCACACCCAGTCGAGCTCATCCCATACATACCCCTTGGTTTCAGTGGGAGACGCAGGTAGGCCGGTCCTCATATTGACCCAATGACTGTAACCCGCGTCCGTATCGATTGCTTTGTAACCCAGCGCCGTAAGCGCTTGTACCAGCGTAGACTTCCCCGTCCCCGACATACCCGTCAGCAACACCCGCTGCATATAAACACCTTTCCCCTGTCGGCCTACGGTGCTGTTGTGCGCTGCGCAACACGCTCTCAACGCGTAGTGCCTTCCGCCGCACCAATATGCAACCGCCGGCAGCAATCTCTCATAGAAAAAGAAAAGCGCTCATCCGCAGATCAGCGCCAGACATCACGTGAGCAAAAATGGTTTAGTTATACCCCAGCACCTGTACAATATTGCTGACCAGCGTGACCACAGGCAGCGTCAGGACTGCCACCGTAACCGGCACCAAAACCGTATCCGCACCCTTTCTGCTGAACGCTTCCGCCACACCTGCGAAAACGGCCAGCACCGGCGCCGCCAAGAAGCTGACTAAAGCGGTGGACATGGTGAGCAGGATGCTCAAAATCACCACATAAGACGCGCCGATCATGGCCAAAGTGCCTTCCCAGCTTTTTTTCGGATCGAACAAACCGCAACGGAACCGATGCCGACCAAAGCGCTTGCCTACCAGTTCAGCCGCGGCATCTCCCACGCCCAACGCTGAGAAACCCGCCGCGATCGCCACCTTGCCTATAGGGCCGATAGAGCCCCAGTACAGCGTGGTTAGGGCAACAACCGTCAACTGAAAGTAGATAATCTGCACCGGTATTTCCGATAAACGTCCGCCGCGCGCCACCGAAAGCTTATTCAGCGCCGGAATGCGCTGCGCTATGCACACTAAAACAAAGGCAAAGGAGTAAAAAATCGCCGCGCTGGCGGCCGCCGCATGCCAGTGTTCAAATACATGCAGCAGAACGAGCACGGAGAACGTCGCCATCAGGTGATATGCTTTGCGAATATACGGCCGGGACTGGGGCACATACCGACTGATGAGCACGATAACGCCTGCGGAGACGATGTAATACAGAGTGAAAATGAGCGCTCCGATGACGTTCTTCATCTAACCACCTCCGTGCTCCTCTTACGGAACAAGTTACTACCATTATACATGAAGTCCGGGTAATATTCTTCCCCTCAACTCCGGCGGCGAAACCAAAGCCGGTCGTGTGCCCATCAGCGGGCTCGCCGCCGCACCGGCTCCGCCGTGCCTAACCGGCAGACGTAGCCTGATAACGTGTGCAGTGCTATCCCCGGACCTCATGTAAACGATAGCTGCCGCTACCCAGGCCAATCTTGGCCGCATGGGCGAAAGTGATGCTTGAATCGAGATGCGGATAGCGCCGCTTAAACGGATCTTTCCCGCCACAGGCGGACAAAACCAGATCGTGGGAGGCCTTATCGAGAGCCACAGGATCGGTAGATGCCAAAAAGCCGATATCCTGCGTAACCGGCGCATCATTGCCGCCGTAGCAATCACAATCGGGACTCATGGCGGTGAGTATGTTGATGTAAATGCCGAGGCGATTGAACGACGTCACCACCGCCTTGGCATACTCCACAATCTTCTTTTGTACATTCGCCGATGACTGGCCCCAGTCGGAATCGATCGCGTCTTCGGGACACGCCCCTATACAACGGGCGCAACCTACGCACGCCTCCGTAATCTCCGCCTTAGGTTGAAAGACGATGGCGTCGGCCTGGCAGCTCTTGGCGCAGCGGTGACATGCCGTACACAGCTGTTGATCCACCTGCGGCCGCAACACCGAGTGCATATCGAGCTTGCCGGCCCGACTGGCGCAGCCCATAGCCAGATTCTTCAGCGTACCGCCGAACCCCGTGAGATTGTGCCCTTTGAAATGCGAAACGACCAGCAGCGCATCTGCATGAATGATGTCGGCGGCCAGCTTGGCTCGCTGCACCAATTCACCTTCTACAGGTACCTCTACCGTGTTTTCGCCGCGCAATCCGTCGGCAATAATCACCGGCACCTGCAAACCAGCGTAGTTGAATCCGTTGAGCGCCGCGCAATGCAGGTGATCCACCGAGTTCCAACGCATGCCCGTATACAAGGTATTGGTGTCGGTAAGATACGGTTTGCACTCGATCTTGCGCAGAGCTTCCAGTATGGGCCGCAGATAAACCGGCCGAATGAAGGCCGTATTGCCATATTCACCCATATGGATTTTTACCGCCACAAACTCATCTTTATGATATAACCGATCGACATGGCACTTGTTCAGCAGCCGTGTGATCTGACGCAATGGCGAATGGGATCTGCCGGAATCCAAACCGGCGAAATACACATCGGCTATCATAGCCAGACCTCCTGAACACCCATCTTATCAATATGCAGTATGCAACCAATTATTTGAGAAACCAATCTCGCGTTAAAGGATCCGTCTTGAAGAAAGCCAACAGCATTTGGGCCACTTTAGCGGTGCCTTTGCCGCTCGGGTGCGTGCCGTCGGGCGGCGGGGTGAAATCCTCTCGCTCCCATGTGAACCCGTCCGTGCTCCTGGGAATGATGCCGTCAGCCCACAGATACGGCCCCCACACCAGCACAGGCGCCGTTACGGGGCCTTTTGCGGGATCGTAGTTGTACCTGGGGTTGCCGTCTATTTGCTCCAAAATCAGCTGCCGCACGGCAAAGGCGCTCTCGTAGGCGTAAGGCTCCGGATTCAGTTCACGCACGGCGTATCCGGCATAGGTGCGGCTGGATAAGAACACCACCTGCAAGTTCGGATAGCGCCGTTTCGCTTCGCGCACCATGACGCCGATGCATTCAGCCAGCACGTGCGCATGTTCGGGGTATGCGCCGTATTGGTGCGGATTCATCAGCGCCTGGTAAATCCAAACGGCCTGCACCTGCTCGCGGGTCACGCCTTGCTCGGCCAACATCGCGTCGGCGTAATCCCAAGCGTTACCTTTCCAGCCGGTAGGCGGTATAGACAGCTGCCGCCCATGATCGCCCAAAGGATCCGCCCAGACCCGCGCGTCCTGGCCGCCGGCAGCGCCGTTGACGACGACGACCGCCTTGCTTTTGTCCCGATCGTTATCGGCACGCTGCTTAAAGGCCGCCCAGTGCTGACGGGTATTGGACATCCCCATGCTCATCAGCACAATGCGTCCGTTGGGATCCGGTTTCCCGTTCGCATCTAAAGGCTGGATTTTCGCCGCGGCGGCCTCTGCCGCCAGCCGATGCTCCAACGGAGGTTCGTTGCCGCCGTTGCCGTACAACCCGCCCTCTTGGCCTTTGTAGGTTTGCCCCGCAGTCATCTCATTGAGCGGAATAAATCCCGTACTTGGCATACCCCGCTCCAACAATGCGTACTCATCCTCGGAGATGCGGTATCTCCGATTACCACCTTGAAACTCCGTGCGCATTAGATTGCTGAAATAGGCAGCCGTTTCTCTCACGGCGGCATCGACGTCCCACGTGCTGACGATGTCCTTCTGTCTGCTTTTTTGGGCCAGCAGAGCTTGAATATACGGGGTATCGGGGAAAGCCGTCGCAAATAACCCGTACGTACACAGCAATATTATATAAGAGATTACCCATGACAGCTGATAACACCACCGGCTTTTTATACCGCATCTCGTACATGCCTCCCATTGTACCTACCAGGTTAAAGGCCCAACCTTCGGCGCGCATAGCGTCGAGAAAAGGAGAGCTCCAATAGTTCCCCCTCTTTTTCTATAACCACCTCTGACATTCCTGTATCCCTTTAGCGCAGCGGCCGACAACCGTCGAAACGCAGCGCCGCGTCTGCGTTCAGCGCAGCAAAAAGCCTACACTCGGCTAAGCTGGGACGAAACGCCTTGTCATTGTGCGTATAGCCGCATACGAAGGAAGGGATTGGTGCGGGTCTGCGGAAATAGTAGCATTGTCCCGCGCAAATGTACCATCCCCAAATAGAAAGGACGCAAGAGCATGAGATTATTAGGCTTAGCAGGTGTCATCCTTCTGTTTACACTTGGTTGGGCCCTACCGGCTATGGCGGCCGATGAGTTTCCACCACTTTTTCCCTTCGTCGTAAACCAAGGCGATTTATCGCCCGACAACGTCACCAACTTCTCGTTCTTAAACGAAAAACCCGCAGGTAAAGCCGGATTTGTGACCATTAAAGACGGCAGCTTTTACACCGCAGATGATAAACGCATCCGCTTTATGGGCGTCAACATTTGCTGGTCGGCCGGGTTTCCCAGCCACGAGCAGGCTGAGCAGATTGCCGCGCAGTTGGCTCGCTTCGGCATCAACTTGGTCCGCTTCCATAACCTCGACCGCTATGAATCGCCGGAAGGCTTCTTCCTGCCGGGGGTTTATCCGCGCCAACTAGACCCCAAGCAAATGGATCGCCTGGACTACTTCGTAGCCCAGTTGAAGGAGCACGGCATATACAGTATCTTCAACCTTAAAGGCGGACGTACCCTGCAACCAGCCGAAGGCTTCCCCCTGCTTGACGGTCGCCCGGGATACGATCGCGGCATCACCTTGTTTCATCCGCAGGTTATCGCACTGCACAAGGAGCATACCAAAAGCCTCCTGACCCACTACAACCCGTATACGGGCAACCACTATACGGATGAACCCGCGCTGCTGCAGGTAGAGATCAACAATGAAGACGGCCTGTTCTATACCTGGCAGCGGCAAGAGCTGGATAAAACGCCGCAGGTGCTGCTGCAACCACTGGCAGAGATGTGGACGAACTGGTTGCGCGAGAAGTACGGCACTACGGAGGATCTACGCAATGCCTGGTCGGGGTTGGGAGCCACAATAATAGGTCTACCCGAAGGTGAAAGCCTGGAGACCGGCGTCAAGCTGCTCCAGTGGGCCGATGCCCCCAAGCGTATGCCGACGGTCCAGCGCGATTACATCCAGTTCCTGTGGGATACCGAGTTAGCTTATTACAAAGACATGTATCACTTCATTAAAGAAGAGCTCGGTGCGAAGAACTTCGTGGTCGGTTCACAAGTAACGCTCAGCCCGCCCAGCATTCAAGCTGAGCTGGATATTATCGACGCCCATAATTACTTCTCGCATCCCCAGTATACGACGCCCGGCCCAGGGAACAACTACACGTCCTGGTACGTCAACAACGTGTCCATGGTGAACAACGAGGCGGGTGGTCCCTTATCGCAAAGCGCTCGTCTGCGGGTAGCCGGCAAGCCGTTTATGCTGTCTGAGTACAATCACCCCGCCCCCAACAGCTACAGTGCAGAGGCTTTCCTATTGGCAGGCGCCTATGCCACCTTCCAAGATTGGGACGGGTTTACCGTCTTCGACTGGTCTTCCAACCAGGACTTCTGGGCGCCCAGACTCACGAACCACTTCAATATTAAGGGGCACACCGTCAAGCAGGTGACCCTCCCCGCGGCGGCGGCCATGCTTATCCGCGGTGACGTTCAACCGGGTCCCACCGTGCTGCAGGTGCCTTTAACCATGGCTACGCAACAAAGCCTGCTCGGAGAGCGCTCCACAACCACCACCAGCTACAACTCCTGGTCCAGGCCGATACCAACGACCCTGCCGTTACAACAAAGGGTAGAGCGCACATTAGACGATAGCACGACGAGCCTCCAGATTCGCTCTACCTCTACCAAGCGCTGGGTCACTGAAACCAACGAAGTGGTGTGGGATCTGACCTTAACCGGGCGCGGCGTCGTTACGGTAGACACCGCCCGCTCCAAAGCCGTGATCGGCTACGGCGCAAACAGAACCTTCGCATTGGGCGATGTAACCATTAAGCCCGGCAACACCAGACTGGACGGCTGGTCCACAATCACATTAACATTGCACGACGGCGAGAGCTTTACGACACCTGCCAGAGCCTTGCTGGTCGCCACGGCATACAACGAGAACCTGGGCACGTTCCTGGAAACGATCGTAGATAACCGCACCACCATCCGCGGCTCTTGGGGTTCCGGTCCGGTGATGGTTGAAGGTGTAAGCGCAGTCATCGACCTGGCCGTTCCGGCCGATCGGGTTACCGTGTACGCGCTGGATAACAACGGCTACCGCACCGTAGAGGTCCCCGTTACCGCTAACACGGCAGGCAACGCCGGCTTCTCCATCGGTGCGGAGTATAAAACGCTGTGGTATGAAGTGGTTATTAAGTAACGCTACAGCGAAAAGATGCCTTTACGCAGGTAGAGATCTGCGCAACCAAGAACAAACCGGCGAGCTTAGTCAACCTTAACTCAGCTCGCCGACCATACCAACTGCCAAAAGACGTTGGTGCGGACCGAAAGCGTCATCTCGGCCGTACCAACGTTTGTCTTTATATTCCTGACCGGACTATCAACACCACGGCAAAATCTGCAGCCGGCTCCTCAAATACACAGGAATCGTACTCCGTAGAGAGAATGTAAACAGTCTGGATGTGCCCGGCAGCCCCGCGATCGCCTAGTTTCGCCGTCCAAGAGAAGGTTTGAGTGCCGCATGTGGGAACAGTTACTATTCATCGTTATTGCAGGGTTTATATCCGCCATGGTGGATGCCATCGCCGGCGGCGGCGGGTTAATCAGCTTACCTGCGCTGCTACTGGCCGGTGTTCCTCCGCATTTGGCTCTGGGCACGAATAAATTCGCTTCCACCACATCGTCGTTCACAAGCTCACTCACCTTCTTTCGCTCCGGCAAAGTGAGCGTAGCCGTGGTGAAACGGCAAATCATCTTTACGTTCATCGGCGCCGCATTGGGCGTGTTGACCGTACTGCGCGTTGATCCCGGCGTATTGAATCGCCTCATCCCCATCCTCATCCTGGTAGTAGCCTTATATACCGCGCTGCGAAAAGACCTGGGGCTGGACAACCGCTATACGACGCTTAAACGCTCCAGCCTCGTCATCGGCTGCTGCTTTGCATTTGTCATCGGTTTTTACGACGGTTTCTTCGGCCCTGGTACAGGTTCATTCCTCATCATTGCCTTTATCGCCACCTTCGGCTTCGACTTCCTCATCGCTTCAGCCAACGCCAAAGTCTTGAATTTTACCAGCAACCTGGCTTCATTGCTCATGTTTGCTCTCAACGGCAAAATCGCCCTGCTCTACGGCATACCCATGGCCTGCTTTATGATCCTGGGCGCCCGGGTGGGAAGCAAACTGGCCATTAAAAACGGCGCCAAACTGGTGCGCCCGGTATTTATCGCCATGTCGTTGCTTATGGCCGTAAAAATGATCGTAATGCCTTAGCGCATCCCGGAAAGGAGCCTACGCCTTTGCAGAAGCAGCTGAGCCGTGAGGCGGCCATCCACTTGCTGGAAACAGAACACGTCGGCCATTTGGCAACGTGTAACTCCGATCATTCTCCGTATATTACGCCGCTGAACTACGTGTACTTCCAGAATAACATCTATTTCCACTGCGCTCCTCAAGGGCGCAAACTGGATTATCTCCGCGCCAATCCGCAAGTGTGCTTTGCGGTGAACCGCGTCGATAAAATAGTGTTCCAACCGACGGCTTGCAATTGCGCTACACGGTATCACTCGGTTTTGGCGTTCGGGAAGGCCCGCGTTGTCCCAGATGCACAGCAAAAGGCGTTGGTTCTCAATGCCTTAACGGCCAAGTATGCTGCGGGACGCAACTTTGAGCCCGTTACTGCGGAAGCCGCGGCTGCCTGCTGTGTGGTAGAGATTAGCATCGACCGCTTAGAGGGAAAATGTAATGTGGACCCGGAGGAGGACGGCATTTCTACCATATGCCAATTCACAACCCAGTAGTAACGTGATACTATGTAATTCTCACCTATAGATCGGCGGCAGCGCAAGGATGCGCTCGCAACCTTGGTAACATTCTCAATTATTGAAAGGATCGTGTGTGCTCATGTGGTATCAGCTGGTTGTCGGCGCCGGACTCATTTATATTACCTTGTTTAAACGTTACTCCTTTTCAGGCATAGAAAACCTCCCGCCCCAGGGACCCATCATTCTGGCTGCCAATCACAAAAGCAACCTCGATCCCTTTTATATAGCCATCGCCTTGAAGCGCAAGGTGCACTTTCTGGCAAAGGACGAACTCTTCCGCAACCCCATGTTGGGTTGGTTTATGGGTAAGTTGGGTACGGTGCAGGTTAAACGCGGTGAATCTGACCGTGAAGCCATCGCCAAGGCGCTGAGCATACTGCGGCAGCAGGAAGTGTTAGGCATTTTTGTAGAAGGCACCCGACGTAAGGATATTACCGGAGTCGGCAATCTTAAAAGCGGTGCGGCGATGCTCAGTCATCACTCCAAAACGCCCATCGTACCCGTGGGCATCATTCGGCGCGGTCGCCGCGTCCACGTCGTGTTCGGCAAACCGATTCTCATCGAGAACCTCGTCGGGCAAGACGAAGTGCTCTCCCGCAAAGCGGTCTACGCCCGGATCAACGAGACGCTGCTCAGCAGCCTCAATGCGTTGTTGGCCGAAACGCCGGCACGCTGGGCAAGGTTGCACCCCGCGCCTTAAAGGCAATGAGCCGTATAAGGAAAGTCACCCCACCGACATCTCGGCGGGGTGACTTAATTTTCGCGACCAAACGGCATCAGCCGCTTTAGTCTACTTTAACGGCAGAATAAACAGGTCGTAGCTGCCCGGGCCGCCTGGGCGTCTGTCTCCGGCAACGATCATGAACTCATCGTTCATGGTGAAGCCGCGCTCACCGGCGCTGCTGTTCATAATCGTCAAGTTGGAAACAGGGCCCTGCTCCGTTTCGGCTACCCAAATATCGAAGTTCCCCAATGTACCCTCGCGGTTGCTCTCGAAGTAGATGCGACCGTCTTTGTCCACAAATACGTGCCATTCATCACCGCTGGTGTTAATAGGCGCGCCGAGGTTTACCGGAGTAGACCACTTGCCATCTTGTTTCACGGATTTCCAGAGATCACGGCCGCCGATAGGCGCCACGCCGCCGTAACCGATCTTATTGGTTACATAAGCCACGGTTTCATCTTCGTTCACCCAAACGTCCCACTCCTGATCTGGTGTGGACCACTCGGCTACGAGGACCGGTTCTCCCCACTCCTGCTTCACCGGATCCCACTCGGAGCGGTAAAAATCGTAGTTGGTCACGGGATCATAGCGACCGAAATACATCACGGTGCCGTTCTTGACCACATGCGGGTTAATCTCGTTCTGCAAGGTGTTGACGGCACCGGGTACCGGAACCGGTACGCTCCAATCAGCGCCATCCCAGACGGATTGGTAAATGTCGTAGTCCTTCACGAAATACAGGACGTTTCCCACCAAACAGGGTTCTCTTTCGACGCCGGTCGTATTATGCACCCACGACACAGGTTCGTTGGCGGCATATACCAAGCCGGTCGTCATAACCAACAGAGCACACAACAGCAACGCTTGCCACATGTGTTTCATAGCTTTACCTCCCGTATGCCTTATTTGTATACAAACCTTTGTTATATGCCAAGGTTTCTCCTACCATTAGTTATCTCCTGCCCAGACCCTTAATTCTGCAACTTTTATTGCATGCTCCTGCCAGCCCGACCAAGCGGTCAGGCGAACATACCTCGCCATAACCTCTTGTTCCAGATCCAACCGCACCGCATCCGTATCTATAATCGGCGGTAGTTCTCCCTTAAACGCCGGTTGGTACGTAATGCCGTCCGTACTCACCTCAACGGCGCATTCTCGCGGTCCCCACGGCGTTTCGCCCAGAGCGGCAACCAGCTCAATCGCCCCAATACTCCGCGAGACGCCTAAATCCAGCTCAATGTAAGCTTCGCTGTCTTGGAACGGTCCTTCCCAAGCAGTGAAAACACTACCATCGGCGACATAGGATGCGAGTGAAATAGGGGTCATGCCGCTCGCGGCCACATCGCGCACCACATAACTCCCCGCAACACCCAGCCGCTCTTTCCAGCCGGCGCGATCAAGGATTTCCGTCAAAACCTTGCCGTCTACCGTCTCCGGAATATCCGCTCGAATCAACGCCAACAGCGTCGGCACGATATCGATGATGCTCGCTCTATGAACAATCGCACCTTGCTTTATCCCACTGCCCCAGAAGAGCATCAGCGTGTGCATCTCGTCCGGCGTGCCATGGCCTCCTCCCCCGCTCAAGCGCCTCAGAGAACGGCCCGACTGCGGCACGATGGCCACATCGCCCAACCGCTCCCAGTCTGCGCCCACCGCGGCCATATCTTCCGGCCAGTAGATGTCCGCGCCGTCGATGCCGGCCAGAATCTCCTGCAACTTCGCCTCGCGTTCGGGCGTTTTCATCCCATTGCGCCAGTACAAATAGACGGCCCCTGAGGCTATATATACCAGTTCGGTGTCAGGTTTAATGGAGGCGTTATCGGCGGCGAGTTTCAAGCCGGAATACATCAGCTGCGTTAAGTCGGGCGTTATGGGGACCCCGTCATGAGGCGACATGCCGTGATCCGAAGCCACCACGACGGCGGTCTGCTCGGCAATCCCCAACCGTTCCAGCTCTTGTAATAAGCGGCCGATTTCCGCATCCGCCTCCAGCACGGCTTGGCGCGTAGCCGTATGGAACGGACCGTACTGGTGACCTACCGTGTCGATTTGCGCATTGTAATACACGATTAACGTCGGCCGATCTGTTTGTATCAGGTTGATGACATCCGTCATATCTCCTTGTACATAGCGATATACGCCGCGGTTTTGTAACATGAAGTGATTGACCGAAGCCGTATACCAACCTTGTCGCACCAGCATCTCCGCGATCGTAGACCGGTGATTGTCCCGGAGCGGCGTGATGATGCGATCTTGTTGCCTGTCGTAACGCGAGTTGTTGGGAATCCCCGTATTAGCCGGTAGAGCGCCTGTAACAAAACTGGTCTGATTCGAGGTGGTCATGGACGGGAAAACGGCGGAAGCCTTCGCCACCCATGCACCTTCCAGCACCAGGCGCTGCAGATGCGGTGGTCCGTACATGGTGATGTAATCCGGGCGGAAACCATCGAGCATAATCATGATGATCAGCTTTGGGGCAGGATCAAAAGGCACGACCAAGGCCGCTGTTGCGGATGCGCTTGTAAACAGTAATAAACATAGACAAAGGAGCCATAAACGTCCTAATCGCTTCATGCCGTATCACCTCAACCGTATGTGCGAATTTCCCAACAACCTTTATGGGACGTAAGTACCAGCCTGTCGACCTGGGTTTGCGATTTGCGCCTGGGACCTATTGTGTTTATCAAAATTGTCTTATACTGATACTTGCGGTCTCTTTAGACGTAGCTGCCACATACTCCTGCACTCACTGAATGGCGCACAACCACTGAAATGAATTTATCGACAAATCCGCAGCTTAATGTATGTGATCCCATATGTTTAACTGAGAACGGATGATATAATAG
This sequence comes from Bacillota bacterium, assembly GCA_012838035.1. Classification (GTDB taxonomy): domain Bacteria; phylum Bacillota; class Limnochordia; order DTU080; family DTU080; genus DUQB01. The sequence continues at coordinate 13,146 of DUQB01000135.1, forward strand.
CGAATGTATCTGCACGTTTACATAAATGTCGGCAGACCGGAAAACACCTGTGGAGACTTTATGCGACTGTACTAAAGGCGCTGTACCTTAGCACAATTGTATCTTTAATCGCACTTGTGTACGTTAGAGATGGTGCCAATTAACAGCCTGCAAGCACAACGCCAGCATTAAGCGAGGGCTAAGGTATATCATGCTTAATGTCTTATTGGTTGAGGACGACAGGATGATCAGTAGCGTTATTATCAGCTACTTCCACAGCGTAGGTATTGCGGTTCACCACGTTTCCTCCATAGCGGAAGCAAAGGCGGCGCTCGCTCTACCTTTTGATTGCATTGTCTCCGACTACTTATTGGAAGACGGAACCATTAACGATCTACATGCCCCCACAATACCTCTGATCATCATTTCCGGCTTTCGCCCCCCTATGGGTGAAACGTTCGCAGAACAAGCCTGGATTGAAAAGCCGTTCGATCTGGGTACTCTGGAACGGCTGGTACGCAAAGCTTGCGATCAGACCGCCTAGGCCCTGCGCATAATGCCCCGCGTATAAACCTCTTACCGCACCCACCGTTAACTTCCGACGACAAAAAAGAGCCCCATAAGCAACGTTAAGGGACTCCAAGCTTGGCTGTGATTCGCCTCTGTTCGGCATTTACAGCAACTGACCGAGCGAGTTTTACCTATAGCGTATGCTCAATTCTCGGCGTAATGAAGATGACAACCTCGGTTTCCTCGATGTTTCTATAGGTACTGCCGAAGAAATTGCGGAAGATGGGGAGGTCTGATATAATCGGCGCCCCGGTACGGCCGCTCTGTTCAATCTGCTGTATAAGTCCGCCCAAGGACACAGTCTCTCCGTCTTTAACCCGTACGGTGGTTGATGCCTGACGCCGTGAGATGATCGGCAACCCTTCATTCATCACCATTCCGGATACATCGCTCACCATAGGTTCTACCAACAGAGTGATGTTTCCGTCGCCGGCAATTTTAGGCGCCACTTTCAGTCCTACGCCTGTATCGATGCTCTCCAGCCTAGTGCTTGTAAACGAAGAACTGCTGGAGGTAGTTAAGCGATAATATCTATCCTTACCTATGAAGATTTCCGCGCTGCTGCCGTCCACCACGGTTAACCGGGGATTTGCTCTTATCTGGACCATTCCCTCGTTGGCAAGGGAAATAATCTTGGCCTGTAGAAGTCCGGTGGCGATATTCAGGTTGAGCGTACCGTCTCCGGATTTGAAGTCAAAGCCGGAGACATTACCGGAATGACCGGATGAGAACGAACCCGCTAAATCAAGCCCAAGAGCTTTACGCGCTTCACTGCTTAACTCGGTAACCAACACCTCAATGGTCACTTGCGCCGGTGGTTTGTCTATTAAAGCGATATCGGCCAGAAAACGCTCCACGATATCCGGTGAGCTGGTAATGAAGACCGTATTTGACGTCGGATCAAACCGGGCATACTTTAAATAGAAGTCCGCTAGGAGACGCTTGGCCTCATCAGCCTTAATGTAATTTAACCGCACTGATTCGGAAACCGCCAGCTTATGAAACAGCGGACTAGCCGGATCTGCAGAGCCGACCAAATAGGTATCGCTGACCTTTCTGTACATGTAACCACCAGGATACAGGATCAGGCGGAGAGCTTCTTCCAGCGTTACATCGTAAAACTCCACGGTGACGAAACCATGTACGGACATATCCGGGATGATGTTCACGCCTGCCTGATAGGCAATATCCTTTAGTGCGTCGGAGATGTATGTGTCTATGAAGAAGTTGCTGACCAGAGGTGTTTCCTGCGTTTCGCCATACGCACAGACAGGAAAACACAACATGAGAACAAGCCAATAAACCAATATGCCACCCTTAGATGCAAACCAACTCGTCTTCAGACCGGACATGCATATCACTCCTCGCTTGCCGCCTGTGGTACATCATCTATAGTAGGTATCTCAAACGATACGGACTGTCTCAGAGGTACGGCGACGCCATAGTTTACCTCTACGTCAACGATGTAATCGCCTGGTTCCATCGGTTCGTAAATGACAGCTTGCAACTCTCGACTACCATTTGGTAACACCGGCACTTCCGTGGTTGCGAATCGTACCTCCTTCACCAGCACCGTCCGCTCAGGATCGAGCAACTCAATGCCCTCTGTCGCCTCAAGCTGCACTTTTTTGTATAGCAATATCCTACCACCGGTGCTAAAAGGCCTGTCGCCGGTGTTGGTGATGATCGCCGCCACCTCAAGCCCGGAGTTGTCGGGCAACAGCGTGGGTTGAACGCTTTGGATTTCAGCCGACACGCTGGTCTGTACACCCTGCTTTGGTAGAGCAAATACCGCCACATACTCTTCTGTGGTGGTTGTTATGTTATTTTCCTGTTCAAGAGCTTGTTCGGGCAGGGCGGAGATGCGAATCAGCGAGTAGCCTCCTCCCGTATGCGTTACAGGTGGACGTACGATCACTTGCACATTGCGCCTTTGGCCAGGCAGAATGCGTAATTCCTGAGGTCTCAGCTCAGTCCATTGCGCTGCGCTTTCCGGTGGCGCCGTATCGAAATCGAGATTACCATGCAGATCGTAGACAAGAGGAAGGACATCCGCTTGAATCAAAATCGGTTCGCTCTCCAAATTCTGCACCTGGACCACCGTGGTGCGTAAGGCGCCCGCCGGCGCTTCGATGTCTAAGCGCTCCGGCTCTACCATCACATGAAGGGTACGGCCAAATTCAGAATCTACAAGTACGGAAGATCCCACTGTAAAGCTCTGTTTGGCAATAGCAGGCCTTGATCCGCCGTAGTTGACGACGACTTGCATGGTGTACTCGCCATCCGGCAGACCAGAAGGCAAATAACTGACAAACTCTACACCGGCCCCGGGAAGAACCAAACCCTTCCCTCTGCCCAGGGGAAACTCACCGATTTTCCGTCCGGCTTTGTCTCTTAGCGTAGCTGTCACCTGCGCATACGCATATGTGTTGCCGTCGTTATTTACAACTGTGGAGAACCTTAAGATTGCGGGACCGGCCATACTCACAAATGGCGCAACTTCAGGAGCATCCTTTCCCAATACCCGCATCCGCTCTATTCGGACTAGGCGTTTTACTCGATTCGTAGTTTCCACTTGTAATACCACCAGAAACTCCGTATCAATTTGAATGGCGAAGTCCGCGTCCTGATTCACCTGCTTGGATCTTGAGTGAACCACAATACCCGCATAGGCTCCACCTTCGTAATTTCTGGGAATGGTGATGATCCCTGTTAATATGTACCGCTCGGATGCCTGCAATGTTACCGATTCGCCGGACAAGGATACCCACGAGGCGGCGGAGCGTTCCTGCAGATTACCAGTATCTTCCACAAAACGGCCATCCAGCGTTTGGATGATGGATACCGGCCGGTAAACCAGTTCAATATCCTCCATCGATTGATTGATAAGTTCAACGCCAAATGCCTGCGTAGTACCCGGCGCTCCACTAACAGTGACCAATAAGGGGCTGACTACAAATGACGCCGGCGCCGCTTCCATGCGCATACCGGTGAACACGACGAACACCAGACACATAACGACTGTTCGCAGGCATCGATACCATTTCAGCACTGCAAATCACGCTCCATCGTCCATTAAAAATCCACACTGGTGCGAGAAGGGCCAATGCCCTTCTCGCTTATTCCGGTTGACTTAGCTTATTGATTGGTTACTTCGTCCAAACGCCGGTATCGTCCAGCCATTCCGGCTTAACTGAAGCCATACTGATGGTAATGGTACCGGTGTTGGAGTAGAAACCGGCTCTGGTGGCTTCCGCGTCGCCCTGGCCATCTTCAATGATCAGCTTGGTCCATAGCGTTACGACGAAGTCCGGATTGGCGTGGAAACCGCCCCTCTCGCCATTTGCGACATTCTCACCCTCATCAGACGGAGGCGGAGCGCTTCCTCTATTGATATCCGCATACAGTAACTGAACCAGCGTACTATTGAGATCGGCTGCCCGATAGAATGTCTCAGGCACATTGCCTGCACCTCTGACGGCACCTGCGCTGAATCCATAGAAGGTAGCGATATACCCACCATTCTCGGCATCAATCAAGTCGTCGAAGCCTTCAAGCGAAATATCCACGTCGTCATTGCTCTGCAGCTTGAAAGTGCCGATCTCGGATGCGTAGGTACCCGGCTTACGAATACGCCACGCCTTATAAGTGTTGGACATCTCCCAAATCATCCATTGAGCCAGATCGGCTTCATGGGTGAAATCGAAGATCTGCCATCTTTTGTTGCAGTCATGGCCGGCGTAACCAGAGTTAAAGGATCTTGCTTCATCCTGACCCCAATACTCCTCTTGGCTACCCCAGGATTCACCTAACCACATGTAGACGTCAGCGTTGCCATCCACATCGTTCGCCCATTCATCGGGATCTGCCAGGAAGTTGGGCGCAAATGGATCATACTGATTCGGAGCAGCGGCGAAGGCACTCGCCGAAAGCAATAGACATAGAACCATAACCATCAAAAACGATCTACGCATTTAGTATTACCTCCTTATTTTTATCCCACCTATGATCCTTCGCACTGGCTCGACGTGTTCCAGCATAGTTGTAAGTACCCGTTGACACCTCCCTTGCCATCCTAGGACCCGGACCCAATGAGGTGGGAATTCATTGGTTGTCTCTTCTAGGTGATATATCGTAAACGACTGGAAGAAGTGCCCTTCCGCATCGTCACGTCCGTTAATAAAACACCAAGCTTTTTAAATAGGACACTCAATTTCCAGGAGCACTCGACCACTTCCTGAATACCGCCCGACCTTATCTGAGTCTTTCACAATAACCCTGCTCCACACACGGATCACCTCTTCGGTGCCGGCCAGGATCAGATGATGCGTGTATCCGTTAAACCCGGTGGTCGTGCCGGCTCTAAGCCAGCCATTCGCTTCTGCCTCTTCTATCGTGTTCCCGATGCCGTAGGAAACCTCCAAGGGCGGCAGGTCGGGGTCGTCAACATTGATCAGATCGTTGAAATCTTCGAAATGCAAGGTTACCGCACCATAGCCGCTGAGCGTGATGTCCATGGCCAAGGAGGCGTACGTTCCCGGCCTCTTAAACCGCCACTCTTTGCCATTGTTGATGTAGCAGCATACGCCGCACTCGGCCTGCGGACACCCCGGCCCAAGGATCTCTCCCTTAGGGTAGTTCTGACCGCCGCCGGCATGTATCGCCGCCGCATTGATTGCCGGAGGCCAATAACCCCTAATATTGAAGGTTAAGTCGAATACTTGCGGCTTCCGATCATCAATAGCCTCCGCCTTTAACCCATAGATGCCGGTTTTACCGTGGTACAGCAGCTCAATTGCCTCGGGACCGTTTCTGAAACCGGTTTTCTCCACTATCTCCACATAGTCACTCTTAATCTGATCGCAAAAACCAATCTGGATGAAACTTAAGGCTTTCCCGCCGTTGTTTTCGATATGATAGCGGTAGGTTGAATAAAACCCGTCGTAACCGAGGTACTCACCTACAATAGTGAAGTGAGCGATTTGCCCGACCGTGCTCTCATAAACCGACTGTCGCCGGTCTTCAGCTTGCGCACTTGCACCGGCAAACAACAGGAGCAAAAAGCAGACTATGGAAAGTTGAAACATTTGTTTCCAGAACGCTGATTTCGTACCAAGGAAAATATCCCGCGGGCAAAACCTATCAGTAGTCTGAGCGATCAACTCTAGCACCACCTTGTGTGGGACCTGATTACAACCTTCTGATATGATTTTGGTTTTAAAGTAGGTCATTGCATTTTCAGTGAAGGACATCCCCAAGAGGTTCACTTTGATACTACGGTCTGCCACTGGTTACAGCTATTGTACGTATGAGGCAATTACCGCTTGGACAATGGGACTACGACTTCTGTTACATGCTATAGGGTTGAGGAACGTAAGCCCGAAGCTCTAGAATACGGAGATATCCGATGCGTAGCTGCGAAAAAGCAAGCGCACCGCCGAAGTGCATCGAGGTGCGCTAAGTAAAGCCGTATAGTGGTCCGGTAGGACTAGAACCTATACGTCAACCCGGCTGATATAACCGGTTTCGACCCATTCTCCCATTGTGCGCCGAAGGTTAGTTCACTCGTTTTAAAGGGTAGACTAAAACCGCAGCTGTAGGCTAACGTATCTCCCTCTTTGGTAACCCCGCCGTTGATTTTTGTGTTCTGAATTCCAATTGATAGACCGCCAGCATATACCAGTTCCTCTGCATCCTGCACTTTGACGGCATCAAGTCGTAACTCCACCGCCGACAAATCGATCGCTATACCGGCGCGTATCTCTTGCGGCACTCCGGTACCGGTTTCCTCATTATAAGTAACGCCTGCGCCGCCGCTCCAAGCATTGCGCATACTCGCGCCCAGCCTGATCACGCCGAAATCTTGGAGCGCTCCCACATCCAAGCTCCAGCCGGACATCGCCTCATTTATCTTAGCGCCTTTCATATAGTGCGCCGTGACGCCCAACGATAGGCCGTTCCATGGTCCGGCCGCCACGGCATAGCCGAAATCGAAATAATCATCACTGCCTTGTCCATCCATATACATCATGTATAGGCCGCCCGACCACCCATTTTGGTTTTCTTGCAGCAATCCCAGTAAATGGGCCTGCATGCCGTCAACCCGATAGGTCTCCCATACAATCCGGTTGTCTGACAACGCCGCCAGCCCTGCCGGGTTGCGCAAGGTTAAACCCGTATCGGCCAGCCCAGTGGCGCTCGCACCGCCCAACCCTATGGTATATGCGCCGGGCAAGTTAAGTGTAGTTGCGCCATAGACCCACGTGGACCAGACACAGATGAAACACAATGTAAAGATACAAGCAACCATGTGTAATTTTGTTTTTGCCAACTGCATGCACATAGCCCCCATTCCACCCTCTTTGATTGTTAGTACGCGACAAACCAGCGGAGAATTATCCTATGCCAAAGAGCCCATCGCCGCTGACAATACCCGACTTGATCGCTACCACGGCGGCCTGCGTGCGATCGGCCACATTCAGTTTCTGCAATACGTTGCTTACATGAGCCTTTACCGTCCGCACGCTTAAGTTAAGCGCCGCGGCGATCTCCTTATTGCTCAAACCATTGGCTACCAGGCACAATACTTCGTGCTCCCGGCAGGTTAATCCCATATTGCCTGCAGGAGACCGATTGGCGCCGCCTTTCAACAACTGGAAAAGCATTTCTCCGGCCAACGGCGGCATAATGACATGATCTCCGGCTGCCACAGCCCGTACGGCTTGGCAAAAGGCTTTGGGTTCCACACCTTTCCATACGAAACCCGCTGCTCCGGCTCCTAAGCACGTCATAATCAAATCCGTGTCCACTTTGGCACTGGTTACAAGGGCAGGCGCTCTGGCGCTTATTTGCCGGATGATCTCGTTGAGATCGAACTTACTCATAACCGTCTCGATAGATACGATGGCTACATCAATGTCCGAGAAGGTCATGCCTTCCACCGTAGATACATCCTTTATCGGATCTACCAACTCTAGGCCTGGTGCGGCGCTAAACAGATTTTGCAGACCATACAACGCTAAAACATCTGCTTCAATAACTGCAACACGCACCGATGTCCCCCCACACCCGTGCATTACGACACCTCCATATATCAAGTTGTAACTCAAAACGCAGTAAAGAGCCTCCTCCATCAAGGCTGTACCTCGCGCATACGCCCCACATAAACCCCGGGCCAATGCGAACGGCTTACGACTTTAGCCCAATGCAGCTGCAGACTGACGTCCATTACCAAAGCCATACACCGCTAATGCTTGGGTACCTTGCAGACTGAGACTCTAGCGCGATTGCAAACCGCAGCTATCCTCCTTTACGATTGTAGATAACTAAACTAACGCCGGTTTGAGGTAATCATCCATGACCAGTTCACCGATTAGGACGCTAAAAGTGCTCATTGTGGATAATGACCCTTTGATGCAACAAGGGGCAGTACATTTAATCCGGAGCCAGAGGAACTGGACGGTTGATGCCGCCTCGTATTCCGGCTTGACGACTCACCTGAATCAGCAGGACAAACCGCAAGTAGCGCTTGTAGGCGTACGTAACTTGGACTTCATTGAGGTACGTAGCATCAACCTGCTTAAAGCCTGCGACATACGGATTCTGGCTTGTGGTACGTTTACGGATATCACCTATATTCGTAAGGTCATCGGTTTAGGCGTCGATGGTTACATAGGCTGTGATGAAACGGCGACGCATCTCGTACCTGCCATTACAGCCTGCGCAAACGGCAAGCAAGTGGTTTTTACCGGGAACGAAAAGCAACAACTGTTCGCAGAAATCCAAAGCTCAACGCGTTACGCCCGAGATCGCGCCTACATTCATCTCACGAACAGAGAACGCACCATTTTACAGGCGGTTGCCAAGGGCATGACCAATCGGGAAATTGCCCAGCAATTGAGTGTCTCCCTCGGCACCGTTAAGGTTCACATCAGTCACCTCTTGCGCAAGTACGGATTGACGACCCGTACGCAATTAGCGGTTGATGCGATAAGAAACAAGCATGTTTCCGTCCCTAACACCTCTGATATGGACCTCCGGTCCCATCCTAAGTAATAAGACTAAAGTCTACCTACACTTCGCAGTAATCAGTTCCTCACCTTTATCGACCGTTTACGTAATTCTTCGTTTATTCTATTACGCTGTTAATTCCCCGTTTTTGCAGGTGCGCCGTTGCATCGGCGCATTTTTCTCCCCGCGCATTTGAGTCACCGGCTCGAGATTGCATATGATTCTTTGGTACTAATACTACGGTCCGCTCTTGCGAAGAGGTCCCAGGGACAAGCCCCTCTGAGCATATTGCGATACGACGCACGGCCGATTACAGCAGGCCTGCGCCGTATTTACATTTAGGATGCGCGGCAAGATATTTGTGGACGGGGACGCCGACTCCCTACGCCAAAGACTTCACAGCGTCATATGACGTCTTTTTTTCGTCCAAGTGCGGAATCCGTCGAATATCCACGTTCGCATTCGATTATTAGGCCATATTCCGGCATTCGGCACACGAGACGGTTGCCGTGCAGTATCATTTAAGTGAGATCGCATGGATGTCCGATGCTAAACCGCACCGGCAGCGTCTTTTGGTACGGCGCTTAAGGAGGGTAAACATGTCCAAGCACAAAAGTCGTTACAGGCTGATCAACTGGTTGACGCATAGAACGATGCTGGCGCTTTCCTTGCTCTCAGCAACCGACACAACCACTGTGATTGCACAGGACAAGCCCCGCGTACCGGCGCCGGCCGCACGGCGTCAACCTTTAGATTTTGAAGATGTTCTTATTCTTGCCGGAGCGGAAGGATTTCCCGACCGTTTGTCCTAATATATCGGCATACCCCATGGCACACAGCGGGAAGAAGCTTTATGGGGACGGGATTATCGCCGGCTGGAGGAACCCCTTAAAACAGGTAGGTGCAGCCGTAGCACCGGCACTAAGGCCTTACGCGTGCCCGATTATTAGCAAGCTTCTATCCATAACGAGGTTGTCGGTTCCCCCCGACAGCCTTTTTTTGCGCCGCAATGGACTCTCACGCCTTTAGCGGCATCAGAAGATCCTCACCGCTTGCGCAAGTTGTAACAGGGAGCCCACCACCTTTGTCGAATAACCCACCAAGCGATAACTACCACTAAGGAACCGCTCCGAAGGCGCGGCGAGCATGCAAAGAGTGTCTGACGACTCATGACGCACACCTTGCTGTGGTGCGGGTCCTAAGTAAAGAATGTGTGTCGGATGGGAGTGTCTTGCATGTCTGTAAAACCAATAACAGCCATAATCGTCGGCGCAGGTCACCGAGCGATAACCTATGCGTCCTATGCTCAGCGGCGACCGGACGAACTGCAAATTGTCGGTGTGGCTGAACCAAACGAGCTGCGACGCAAACAAGTCGCCGACCTTTACGGTATTCCTGAGGACAGAACTTTCCGCACCGCCCAGGAATTGGCTGAGCATCCCCGCTTTGCCGATGCCGTCATCAACGGCACTATGGATCAGGATCACGTACCCACCAGCATCCCGCTGCTTAAGGCCGGGTATCACATGCTGCTGGAAAAACCGTTCGCCGTCAACGAAAAAGAGATGTGGGAGCTTGTAGACGTAGCTCGGAAGTATGATCGGACGGTGATGATCTGCCACGTGTTGCGCTATGCGCCCTTCTATGCGCGCATCCGCCAGTTGGTTGCCGACGGTGTTATCGGTGAAATAATCAACATGCAGACAACGGAACATGTCAGCTACCATCACATGGCCGTGGCCTTCATTCGGGGCAAGTGGGCCAACGAGGATGTCTGCGGCTCACCGATGCTGATGGCCAAATGCTGCCACGACCTCGATTTAATCGCCTGGATGAAAAGCGGCATCAAACCCGTGAAGGTGAGCAGCTTCGGCAGCCTGATGTATTTCCGGAAAGAAAAGGCGCCTAAGGGTTCAGGGACCCGTTGCGTGGTGGACTGTCCGCCTGAGGTGGAGCAAGAGTGTCTGTACTCCGCCCGCAAGCACTATCTGGATCACCCCAATCGTTGGCGGTTCTACGTATGGCATGAACTGGAGCATGTGGAAAATCCCACTCTAGAGCAAAAAGCCGAGCTGCTCAAAACCAGCGAATACGGCCGTTGCGTCTGGAAGAGCGACAACAACGTCGTGGACCATCAGTCAGTGATGATTGAGTTCGCCGATGGATCGACCGCAACGCACAATATGATGGGCGGCTCCTCGCGTCCTTCTCGCTCCATCCACCTACTGGGTACGCACGGCGAAATTCAAGGTTACTTAGAAGAGAGCAAATTCGTCGTGCGCCATCCCGACCCGCGGCCTGGGCAGGAGTACTCGGAGGAAGTGGTAGATCTGAAGATTACCGGCGATATGCACGGCGCCTTCGGCGGGCACGGCGGCGGGGATCTTCGCCTGGCGGCGGACTTCTGTCGCACGTTGCGCGGCGAGAAACCCTCCATATCCTGCACCAGCCTGGAAGACTCCGTCTCCGGCCATCTTATCGGCTTCCGCGCCGACCGAGCGATGAAGCAAGGCCGCGTAGAGCTCCTGGATCAGCGAGCAGACTAAACCGACGCCCCGGCTGAGCCCTCACTATGCTTATGCCACTTAACCGGCAAGGCAGGTTAATTCCAACCTGCCTTACTCTTTGCTAAAAACGTAGCTGCAACAACGTGAGGTAGGCGGTTCTACAAATCGCCTGTTCCCTAGTCAATACCTGTTTCCCATTTGCAGCAGCCCGATGCCACGGGAGAATGAGTTCTCCCTTTTGCCAAGCTTGCGGATTTAAATAGGCATAAACACCGTCGATAATGTCGGGAGCCAAGGCGCCCAATACGCCGGCCAACCGGGTTTGTATCACCTGCTTGTCCTTTTCCCGGCATATGGAGACCAACGTAGCAGCCAGTCCCATAATCTGCAGCGCGATGTAGGGTAGATCTTTGCGCAAACGGGCCGCATCCTTACGCCAAGCTACCCAGTTCGGCGTATAATCCTGATCAACCATATCTAACCAGGCATGACTGCCAAATGCCAAAACCGCCGCTAAGAATCCGTTGTTCAACCTTTTATCAGGCAACTTGGCCAGCGTCTCGCCGATCCAGTCGCCCACCATGGCGTGCACCAGTGGATCGCTCAACCGTACATCTCTCCCCATCGTTATAACAACTCTCGTATTCCTATTGGTCACATAGTAGTCATTTTTCCTAGCGTCAATATTAAACGCGCAACTCGCATTATCCTGCTGGTCACGATTAATACCGGGAATCCGCTGTTAACGCCGAACTCCCTCTAATAGAATCGAAGAATTTGGATGGCATAGGGATGGTCGATCAGCTGCTGAATCAACCAACAATGCCTATTAGTGAGGTGATGCGCGTGGCTTTCAACCCTGAAATATATCCCAGCTGGCAAAAAGCAGGAGAATACCTTGTAGACTCCGATCGAGCGTATGTGGGTCAATGTAAAAATGGTACACCTTGTGTTTTTTTAGAGGATGATGGGGTGCTTTACCCGCTGCGTCAAATCACGCATCTGTCTACCGCTCCCGTCGACTGGACCACCAGCGCAGGGACAACGCGTCTGGCGCTCAGCATACTGCTGGATGCGACGTGGGGCGATATCGACTTGTGCGAGAAACTATACAAAGCTTTTGCTCAGCAAGTGCTGACGGGTCTTTCCGAAGATGGTTGGCGATTGCGCCGAGACTTCGTGTGGGCTTGGATTCGCCTGACGCTGATTTAATGCAGGTACGACGCATGTCGGCTCAGCGGAGGACAGGGCGCGATCAGACGATCGCCCTTCACCGGGCAGCCTAATTACAGGGCTGCCTTTTATGCGACATGATGACGCAAAATATGACAAGGACAACGTACCATCCGCAAGCTGCACCCATAACATGAGCGTAAAACTTCAGGCAAGGAGGTTCGCATAGATGGCGCGAGGGACGGAAAAGCATGCATATGCCGGAGGCAACACCGGAGACGGGTTCCATTCATTTTACGACCAAATAGCGCCGGCCGATGCGCGGCGGGTAATCATACTCAAAGGCGGCCCGGGCGTAGGCAAGTCGACATTAATGCGGCAAGTGGGACAGCACATGCAAGACCAAGGGTATAGCGTCGAGTACTTCCACTGTTCCGCAGACATCAACTCGCTCGACGGCGTGCGTATTCCCGCCTTAGAGGTCACGATAATGGACGGTACCGCACCGCATATCGTCGATCCGAAGTACCCGGGGGCCGTCGATGAGATCATACACCTGGGCGATTTTTGGCTGGAGGCCGGTATTCACAATCACAAGCAACAAATCATGGCGACGAGCGCCGCCATTAGTCGGCAGTATGCACGTGCTTATCGCTTTTTGGCCGCAGCGAAAATTGTGAAGCAAGATACCAGGGCGTTGAATCGAGAAGGGTTTCATGTAGGTCGTGTGAACGAAACCGCTGCGTCACTCATTCAGAGTATCTTCGGTCATCGCCCCGTCTCTACCGATGTCGGTCGGGTGCGGCGCCTGTTTGCCAGCGCGATTACAGCCAACGGGTTGCTGAATCACCTGGATAACCTTATGACGCCCCTGAAGCATAAATACATCCTGTTAGGCTCCCCCGGAACCGGCAAGTCCGCCGTCATAGACAAAGTGATTGGTGCAGCCGTTGAACGCGGTTTTGCCGTGGAGGCGTTTCATTGCGCGTTGGAGCCCAGCCGGGTGGAGCATGTGATTATTCCCGCGCTCAACGTGGCTGTGATCTCCGCCGATGAATGGCACATGTATGCGGCGTCCGATGCCATCTCCATCAACTTTGATCAGTTCCGTCATGTGGAGGCCGTGAAGAAGAACGCCCGGAACCTGGCGGAGAATGCTCAACTGATCAATGATCTGCTCAACCGGGCTATCGCTTGTTTGGCCGAGGCCAAAACGTTGCACGACCAACTAGAGGAGTACTACGTCCCCAATATGGACTTCACAGGTGTGGAAACACTGCGTGCGCAGCTTATAGAACGCATTTTAAGTTATGCGCCGATGACGAGCGTTCCTGCTCAATGAATGCATGGAACCGGGAGCCTATGTATTACGCCGCTTGCTCCGTCGGAATTGGCCGGAAATGCGGCGCAACAGGTTCAAAACGCCGCTACGAGATGTGCCTGCAGGTACTTTTTGCGTATATCTCACGTCACAATAAGTCTGAGTGAGATCAGCCAACGCCTCGGCGGCATCGGGGACTTGCTGCGTCAAGGCCACCGCATACTCGTGAGCTGTCTGTTGTCTACGACGTTGATATCCGGCCTCAGCAGCCATCTGTAGCATCCTGGCGTAAATATGGCGGATAAATAAGGCCTGGTCGTCCGGATACCGACGCCGGCGCCGCCTATGCATGCCTCGTCTCAGCTGCGCCATGATCGTCGCCTCTGCAGCCGTGTCCGCATCACCGTGTCGGCGATCGGCGCCGAACCGCCGCCGCAACCACCGCCACGGCCAAGCAAACAGCGCTTTCAGAATTCGCAATAAACCTCGGCTGCGCTCATTTTCGTTACTGAGCACCATCTCGGCGCTAGGCGTCAGGTTCCTTACGCTGCGATAGACCACATACGCCAAAGCGGGGATCAGGAGGACGACGATAATGGGAATAGGACCGGAGGTTCCGCCTGCGCCTCCCAGGGGGCCTCCCGCGCCTCCGGCACCTGGTGCGCCCAAGGTCACACTGGAATGATACTGGTTTACACTCGATCCGGAACGAAAGAAAAACCCGACGATAAAAACCGTCACCCGATCCATGATGGCGTTGTAGTCCAGATAAGCCAGCGGGCTGATGTTTGCCGGCAGAAGGCATCCCAGCCCGCCCGCTACGGCAGCCGGCAACATCACGCCGTATAGCCACGCCTTGTGATAACCCGGCAATACCTGTTGTACCGCGTTCTTTTCCATCCTGCGACGCATGCCGGATAGATCCGTGAGCGCCAGGTAGGCTAGAACGGCAGCGACGGTGATGCCGTTTAGAACCGCTAAAGCGGCATCGGCGCGCACCTGCTCGATATTCGGCCAGATGAGATTGACGATTAGGAAGGCCAGCAGCAGACCAAACAGCGTTTTGTAGGCCACGCGGCTCGATTTTTCCCCGGCAAACTGATTGTATAAGCCGCCGCTGTAGATACGCCGCAATTCGGTCTCCGTCATCAACCGTTGGGCAATCGCCTCATCTTCCGGCTCTTTTTGTCGCGTAGGATAAACCCACACCACGATCCAGCTCAACGCCGCAGCGGTGAACCATGCCAGAATTGTAATGATAACCGCCCAAGGGAACAGCGCTAACCGCACCCACTGTCCGCCCAGGTATAATTGGCCGGACGTAGCCGGAGCAAAGGCCAGCAACAGCATGTTGACGCCTGACGTAATGAGAAACGCCGTCGCATGGAGCAGCTTGGGCAGGTTGAGCACCCGGATGGTCGTCGTGGTGATCACGCTGCTCAATGCAGCTAAACCTATGGCGAAATAGGGCAGCCGACCACCAGTCATGCCGCTGATGAGTGTGAGTAGACGCAAAATGGACGCAGCTAAGCCAAAGGCGGCCAATACGGCTGTCAAGGGGATGTAGAGAGCTTCAACCGTAGGTTGTAACGTGCCGAATTTCGTCTGGATAGGTTTTTGGTTAAGCAAAACCAGGCCACCTCTTCACGAATCTCACACTGTTACTTCGTAGAGCAGAAGCGATGTACCTGCTTCACCACGTCATCAATATCAAAGGGTTTGCTGATGACCGACTGGAACATGGTCGGATCGGGAAAGTCAGCGTCTTTAGAACTGTAGGCGGTGATCAAAATGATGGCAGTGTCGTTGA
Source organism: Bacillota bacterium (assembly GCA_012838035.1). GTDB lineage: Bacteria > Bacillota > Limnochordia > DTU080 > DTU080 > DUQB01. The sequence continues at coordinate 28,516 of DUQB01000135.1, forward strand.
ACGCAGGATTACTGCGTATAGATTCCACAACGGTGTTACCTGACATATCCGGTAACGAAAGATCAAGAAGAATGATGTTAGGAATGGGTATGTGCCGCAGTAGTCTTAGGGCATCGGTTCCGTTACGTGCTATATCAACCTGATATCCCTCATCGATAAGTACCTCTCGTAAAACCAACGATATGATTGGCTCATCGTCGACCACTAACACCTGCATCTACTCCGGACCCCCCTCGTTAAAGCAGCAGAGCACGTTTCCACCGGTTCTTTACTGCACGTGGGCCGCTCTTGTAACGACATCGGGCTCACAGTATTACCAGACGGGCATACAATACTATGTGTAGAGTGGACGAAAGGATGATTTTGGTGAAAAGGAGGCGCTTTCGTCCTTGGCGTTTACGTGGGAACACCTTATATAGATGTACCCTTGCGGAAGCAGCCGAAAGACTAGGTTACACCATTGAAGGTACGCGTCGTCGTCTTCGCTCCGGCAAACTGCGAGGTTATCGTCTTGATGGCCAATGGTATGTAATTATGCCTGGGTTCACCCGCAATCGCGCATTACGTCGACCCACACGGCGATGAATTATTTCACTACTCCATTGTGGGCATCGCTTTACTTAGTAAACATTCTACTATTTTAACACCGTTACCTGCTAATCGGCGCATTTTTCCTCCTCCCCCACTTGGCGGCCCCTCCTTTGATCGCGCACCAGTATACCGTCCAGCTTTGTGAGACAGGCTAGACTGATGAGGAGGGTGCGTCTTGCTGTTAATTGCCGTCCGCGTGCTCATATTATACGGCGTTTTAGTTGTCGCCGTGCGAGTAATGGGAAAACGCCAGATGGGGCAACTGCAACCATTCGAACTGGTCATCGCCATCCTGTTGGCAGAGCTGGCCTCTACGCCCATGAGCAATAAAGAGGTACCGCTCATCAACGGGATCATTTCCATTTTCATTCTGGTAGTGGTGCATGTTTGGCTTTCGTTTCTTTCCCTTAAGAGCCAGGTCATCCGGCCGGTCGTGTGTGGTCGTCCCGCCGTGCTCATTGACGCAGGCGTTGTTCAAGAACGGCAACTACGCCTGCTGCGCTATAACATGAATGACCTTTTGGAGCAATTGCGAGTGCAAGGCCATGCCGATATCAGCGATGTGGAGTATGCACTGCTGGAGACAAACGGACAGCTCAGCGTCATCCCTAAGGCGTATGCCCGGCCGCTGCAACCTGAAGACATAGATTTGACTCCCACGCAAGACCTGCTGCCCGTCACGCTCATTATTGACGGCGTCATCGATGACGGCGCTCTGAACAGACTGCGGCGCGATCGGGCGTGGTTGTATACGGAGTTGAGCAAGCATTACATACGCTCTGCACAGGACGTACTGTTTGCGTGTTTGGATAAGCGCGGCAAGCTGTTTTATCAACTGAAGGAAACTGTGACGAGGAGGCAGGAATCTTGCGCGCAGTAGCTGTCCTTACTGTTTTTCTAGGCCTGTTCATCTGGTGCGGCGTTCAGGTGCAGCACTATCTGACGGCAACCGGGCAACGGCTGGAGGCCGCCGTGCAAGCGGTGTTGGAAACGGCGCAAGCGGAGAAGTGGTCCGAAGCCGCTTTGCAGGGGGAGGAACTGCAGGATCTGTGGCGGCGAACAAAAGATTGGTGGGGCTTCCTCACGGAACACGACGAGATTGATGATATCAACAATACGCTGAGCCGTCTGCAAGGCGCCCTGGATAGTCAGGATTTGGCCGCTGCCCAGGCTGAGGCTTTGGCGGCGCTACAGCTGTTCCGCCATATTCCGGAGAAAGAAGCGTTCACGGTGGTTAATATCCTATAGGTGAGGTTGGCTGGGTGTGTGGTAAGGAGCGGATTGGGCTGGGTGACAGCGCTGTCGGAAGGATGTAATCTACGGTGAGCTGGGCTGGTTCGGGAATTAATCAAAGAGGGATCAGGCTGGATACCCATCTGTAGCTGGGGTTTACAAGGCAGGTTAGGTAAGGCGGTTGCGGAAAAGCCGCTGCTTAGCGAGGTTACCTGCTCCTCCATCCGCGGTGGCCTTTTTGAGAGATTCCTACCGTTAAGCTACGCTACCGCATGTAACCATCAGCTGGTCGGGACAAACTGGTTGTAATTATCGGTAGGTCGGGTTGGTTAGGGAATTGATCAAAGAGGGGACCAGGCGGGATACCCACCTGTAGCTGGAGGTTTACGAGGCAGGCTAGGTGAGGCGTTTGCGGAAAAGCCGCTGCTTAGCGGATTTGGCTACGTCCTCATCCGCGGTGTTCTTTATTGAGCGATCATAGCGCTGCCGAGGCCGGCTGGATGTAATTATCGGCGGGCCGGCCTGGTTTGAGAATCGCTAAAAAAGGGGACCAGGCGGGAGACCTACCGCTAGCTGGAGGTTTGTGAGGCAGGCTAGGTGAGGCGTTTGCGGAAAAGCCGCTGCTTAGCAGATTTGGCTACGTCCTAATCCGCGGTGGCCTTTTTGAGAGATTCCTACCGCTAAGTTACGTTACCGCATGTAACCATCAGCTGGCCGAGACAAACTTGTTGTAGTTATCGGTCGGCCGGCCTGGTTTGCGAATCGCTCATATGGGAGACCAAGCGGAATACCCACCTGTAGCCGGAGGTATTCGAGGCAGGTTAGGCAAGGCGGTTGCGAAAAAGCGCCTGCCTAGCAGGTTTAACTCCTACCGCATCCACTGCGTACTCTTATGAGCTATTCCCACAGCTAAGCCACCACATGTAGCCATCGGAAGGCAGCCCCGGCCCACCGCAGGGCTAACCTTAACCTCAGCAAAAAATAAAAAAGACCATCCGCAGGATGGTTACCGATCTCTTTATTCATTTAGAGACTGTGGTGA
>DUQB01000136.1 GCA_012838035.1 Bacillota bacterium
ATCGTGCTCCTGTATCATCACCCTAATAGGTGGAGCTAAGGTAGCGCCGCTCATGTTCGAGTTCGCTTGAACAAGGGTGCGAATGGCCGGGAATAAAACTTGCTCTTCCTTGCGTAGATGACTCTCAAGTTCTGCTCTGAGATCGTTGAACACCTTTTGCACTTCATGCAACTCCGGATGGCGCTCCCCATGTACGTGCGTCACCCGATCGACGAGGTTTGCGAGCTTAGGGAGTTCTTCGTGTAGGTACGTGTGGTGTGTTGATTCAATGTGGTCGGCCAGCGCGTCCAAGGGAGCATCTACCCAGTTTTGCTCCGCTGCATCATTGGAACCAGACGCTAGTGTAGCATTCAGTACGGAAACCACAGTGTTTACATCCAGCTTGGTCACGGCGCAAGCCTCAGCAAGGGTCTTCTTACCGCCGCAGCAGTAGTCGATGGCAAGCTCTTCGAATACGCGCATCAGGGCAGGATATTGAGCCACTAGCTCGCCGACAGTCGATTGCGTATTGATACTCTGCATGATAAGCCACCTCCGGTGGGAAATTGGGGAACATACCAAGGCTCAAACGGCTAAAGCCAGTATAGGTCATGAAGAAGAAGCCTTCCTTGACGCGCGTCAAATAACGCAAAAAAGTAATGCCGAACGCAGCTTACAAGTGTTGACAGCGAAAGAGCAGGCAGGTATACTCCAAAGTAATTCCCTGGACAACTGCATAGTGACGAAGACTCTTATCCAGAGTGGTGGAGGGACAGGCCCAATGAAACCCGGCAACCGGCAATTCGCGTATTGCGTCATGGTGCTAAATCCTGCAAGGCGGCAGGCCTTGAGAGATGAGAGGGAGTCGCGACAGGTATAATTCGCCTCTCTCTTGGGAGAGGCTTTTCGTTTACAAGCGAGTTGTACCAGCAGATCCGGGAGGTAAAATTGATGAGTGGAGAACAATGGCGTTTCGATACCTTAGCGGTTCATGCCGGGCAAACGGTCGATGATACTACGGGTTCTCGTGCCGTACCCATCTACCAGACGACATCGTATGTGTTCCGAGATGCCGATCATGCGGCGAACCTCTTTGGTTTGCGCGAGACCGGCAACATCTACACCCGCTTGGGGAATCCCACCAATGCCATCTTGGAAGAGCGCATAGCGGCGCTTGAGGGCGGAGTCGGGGCCATAGCCGTATCTTCCGGGCAAACGGCAGAAATGTATGCCGTCATGAACATAGCCCGGGCAGGTGATGAAATCGTCGCCGCCGCCACACTTTACGGCGGTACGGTAACCCTATTCGCTGCAACGCTCAAGAGGTTCGGCATTACCGTTCGCTTTGTCGATCCTACCAATCCGGAGAACTTCCGCAGCGCCATTAACGAACGGACCAGAGCTATCTATGGCGAAACTATCGGTAATCCCGGCCTCAATGTTCTAGACCTTGCAGCTATTGCCAAGATAGCGCACGATGCGGGTATCCCGTTCATCGTAGATAACACCTTTGCTACGCCCTACCTGTGTCGGCCGTTTGAGCACGGCGCCGACATTGTGATCCATTCCGCCACCAAATGGTTAGGCGGGCATGGCAATTCCATCGCCGGCGTCGTGGTCGATAGCGGCAGGTTTGACTGGAGTAACGGCAAGTTTCCGGAGTTGACGCAGCCTGATCCCAGCTATCATGGTTTAGTCTATACCGAAACATTCGGCGCAGCCGCATACATCGCCAAAGCGCGTCTACAGCTCCTGCGCGATTTAGGTGGTTGTTTATCTCCATTCAACGCATTTCTTATACTACAAGGTTTGGAAACGCTTCATCTACGAATGGAAAGGCATACAAACAACGCTATGGCCGTCGCTCGGTTCCTCGCCGACCATCCTGGCGTCAACTGGGTGAACTATCCAGGCTTACCTACAGATGCTTCGTATCAGTCGGCTCAGAAGTACCTGCCGAAAGGGGCGGGCGGTATGGTGACGTTCGGCATCAAAGGGGGGCGAGAAGCCGGACGAGTGTTCCAGAACTCGCTGCAGCTATTCTCCTTGGTTGCCAATGTCGGCGATGCGAAGTCGCTGGTCATTCATCCGGCATCCACCACGCATCAGCAACTGAGTGCTGAAGAACAAGCTGCCAGTGGGGTTTCTGAAGACTTAGTGCGCTTATCCATAGGTATTGAGGATTGTGCGGACATCCTAGCTGATCTGGAGCAAGCGTTGAAAGCAGCTGACCCCGCATAGCGCTTTCTCACAGAGCCGTCGCCTATTCGTAACCCGAGATTGCCTACCGGTACTTATCTCGGGTTACGATCTACTCTGGATGGTGCCACATAGACGATACGGCTGGAGGAGACACAATAATGCAAAGTACTCAAGCCAAACCTATGAGTGCGTTTACTAAAATAAAACGACGCCCTTATAGCCGCTACTTCACCTGTGGTGATGATGAACCGATCCGATTGGACAGCGGACAGCTATTTGGGCCGATTGTTATTGCCTATGAAACCTACGGGCAACTGTCGCCGACACGCGATAATGCGATTTTGATTGCCCATGCGCTCACAGGTGACGCTCATTGTGCCGGCCATGGTCCGGACGATCCCGAACCAGGTTGGTGGGAGCCCTTGGTGGGACCGGGAAGGGTTTTCGACACCGATCGCTACTTCATTGTCTGTAGCAACGTATTGGCCGGATGTCAGGGCAGCACCGGTCCGGCCAGCATTGATCCGATTACTAATAAACCTTATGGTATGCGCTTTCCGGTCATCACCATTCGCGATATGGTGCGTGTGCAACGCTTATTGGTCAAACACTTGGGAATAGAGCAGTTGGCTTGCGTGGCCGGAGGATCAATGGGGGGCATGCAAGCCTATACCTGGGCGGTGGAGTATCCCGAAATGGTGCGTTCGACGATTTCCATCGCCGCGCCGGGACGTTCAGGAGCTCAGGCCATTGCCTATAATGAGGTGATGCGTCAGGCCATTATGACTGATCCGGCGTGGTTACAAGGTGACTATTATGGTACGCCGGGTCCCGTCAATGGGTTGTCTACGGCACGCATGTTGGGTATGATCACATATCAAAGCGCCGAGTCGATGATGCTTAAGTTCGGTCGGGATGTAATGAATGCCACCAGCCGGGATTTGTTCCACTTCCATACCCAATTTCAGGTAGAAAGCTATTTGCACTATCAGGGAAAAAAGCTGGTGGATCGTTTCGACGCGAATACCTACTTATACCTGACACGAGCTTGCGACCTGTTTGATCTGGGGCTTGGTTACCCTACCTATGAGCAAGCCTTGGCTCGGATCGACGCACCTATTTTGGTGATCGGCGTGTCTTCGGATATCCTATACCCGACGCAGCAGCAGCTGGAAGTCGTGCATATCCTGGAAAAACTAGGTAAACCGGTCGAATATGCCGAGATCGATACACCTTATGGTCACGATGGGTTCCTCATCGAGTTCGAGAAGATGACGCCCACCTTAAACGCCTTCCTGGAAAAGAACGTCTGGGAACACACGGAAAGCAAATGCTTGGGCAAATAGACACGCCCTGGTTACGGTGACCTGTAAGGCTGATTGTGAGTAGCCCTGGTAGCGTTTTGGAAAGCGCCCGGCGGGCTTTTGCGCGCTCGGGGAAAAACACGGCTATAATGGTATAGGATCGTAGAGACACTTTCTTATTGTGTTATGGATATAGGAGGCGTTCAAGCTTGTCAGATGGATTACTGCTTTTTTTGATGGGTAAACAGCGCGCCGGTAAAGACACTACCGCCGATTATTTAATCAATTACTACGGCTTTACTAAAGCTCGCTTGGCTCAACCGGTTTATCAGATAGGGCAAGAAACGTTTGGTATGTGCGGCAAGGATCGCGGCCTGTTAATCCAAATCGGCGTTAAGATGCGTGAGATTGATGCGGAAGTGTTTCCGAAAGCACTATGGCGCAAGGTAGCCGGAGACATCGATACCCCCTTGCCGGATGATGCGCGCATCGTCGTCACCGACGTTCGCTTTCAAAATGAGTGGGACTTCTTTAAGGCGCGGGGCGGCTTTGCGCTGCGAATCGTAGCATCGCAACAGGTGCGGAGTCAGCGTCCCGGGTATAACCCTGAGTTTGAGTACGATACGACGGAGACGCGGTTGGACGATGCGCCTGCCGATGCTGAGATAGTAAATGAAGGCACATACGGGCAACTTTACGATGCCATTGATCGCTTCGCTCAGGAAATGTTGCATCTAGAGCGGTTGAGCTAGTCTACAAGAATTAGATACAGTCGGAGGTACGTCATGGCAACTACATCATTCAAACCAACTAGGGCTCAGGCTTGGGAGTTGTTGACGCAGTACACGCAAAGCGAGAGCTTGTTGAAGCATGCCCTGGCCGTTGAGGCGTGCATGGTCGCTTATGCCAAGAAGTATGGCGGCGATGCAGAACAGTGGGCAGTAGCCGGTCTGCTTCATGATATGGATTACGAACAGCATCCCGACATGGATGAACACCCGTTTGTCGCAGCGCAAATACTTACCGACGCAGGGTATCCCCAAGAAATCATAGCAGCCGTATTGGGACACGCTGATCACGCTGATACGCCCCGTACGACAAAGATGGCTCAGGTATTATACGCCGTAGATGAACTGTCGGGTTTTATTACCGCAGTGGCTCTGGTGCGTCCCTCAAAAAAGGTCGCTGAGGTAAAGTACTCGTCTGTAAAGAAGAAGATGAAGGATAAGGCCTTCGCGCGAGCATGTAACAGGGAGGAGATGCTTAAAGGTGCGGAAGAGCTTGGCGTTCCTTTTGATGAGCATGTTACTTTCTGTATCCAAGCGATGGCCGCACGTGCCGAGGAGCTCGGCTTGTAACCAATCGCAAGGACAGCGATGAGAAAGGGCATAAGGACTCGACGCACCTTATGCCCTAGGGATTATTATTGCCGGGTGATAAGATGAAATACTTCCTGACGCGTCTTCTCGTTTGTTCTGATGACTCCTCGCACCGCTGAGGTCACGGTAAGGCTGCCCGGTTTTTTCACACCTCGCATGCACATACAAAGATGCTCCGCTTCGATGACGACACAGACGCCTAAGGGGCGGAGGCGTTCCATCAGCAGGTCGGCTACTTGTGAAGTAAGTCGCTCTTGCATTTGTGGGCGGCGAGCAAACCCTTCCACTACTCGAGCCAGTTTGGATAAACCTGTGATGCGACCGCCACCAGGTATGTAAGCCACATGCGCTTTACCTGTAAAGGGCAAGAAGTGATGCTCACACATAGAGTAAAATGGAATATCCTTGACGATCACCAGCTCATCATGTTGTTCTTCGCTAAACACCACTTCCAGATGTTTTCCCACGTCTTCGGTCAGTCCCGAAAATACTTCCGCATACATTTGCGCAACCCGGCGCGGCGTCTCCAGCAAACCTTCACGTTTGGGATCTTCCCCAATTGCTGCGATAATTTCGCTGACGGCTTTCTCTATTCGCTCTTGATCGATCACATATAACCCCTCCACCAACAGGCGGCGTGTAATTTCTTGGCTTTTACCTGCCGTTCATAAAGCTTTTGCAATGCTTTCAGTTTACCACATCCTCACTCCCTGTGCGCATGCGCATGTCCGGCAGGCAGCTGACGGGGGGGCTGCTGAAACCGCCTGTGACAAGGGGAGATGGTTTAAACACAACCAACTAAGTTAAACATATATCGCAACTTTACGAACTTTACACTAGAGGAACCGGGTGCTTTCACATATCTCGTTTATCAGAACGAACTTTTTATGGTGGAACACGTCTCGTGGAGGCACAGGATTGCGCTTATCTTCCTTACCCGGTAGCGAATGGCGCAGATAAATGTCGCAGGTAGACTTGTTATTCGAGGTCCTTGCTGAATCTATCGAGATAGAATACGACGGAATCGACATGAGCCGGCGCTTCACCTTGATATAGTCATGGTGCTGTGCGGAGTAGACAAGCTATGCGCATGCTACTTCGGTTCACACGCTCCAAGATGAGAACGGGGTGGTACAATGAGCTACCGGAGTCAGACTCAACGGATTATACCTCTAAGTAAACGTTATGCAATGGAGTGGCAAGCCGTTAAGAACACCAAGGCGTTATTGATCAACGTTGCCCTGACGCCCGAGGCGATCCTTGCCAACCTGACGGCATTCCTGGCCGGCAGAGCCGGCGTATTGGGCGAAGTCCATCCCTTTGGCATCGCCTTCTTTTTCATGGTGCTGCAATCCGGCAGGCGACTGCGTGCTTTCAGCGTAGCCGGAGCCGTCCTTTTAGGTATGACGGGTTCAGCGGGGGCAGCGCGCCTAATCGGTACGGCCGTAGCCATGGCCGCGGTCTATATCGTTCATGCTAAATGGAAGTCCCATACCAAGCATGCTCCCTGGATGCAAGCTCTAACGCTGGTCGTCATACTGGCGTTTTGTCGTTTTGGCGAAGCGTATCTCATAGGCATCACCGCGCGAGGCATCACCGGCTTGTTGCTGGAAGCGCTGATGGTTCTTCTAAGCGCATCACTGTTTGCTCCTTTGGTTCGCTTGGTGCGTGTAGGCATGCCTTATCAATTACACAAGGAACAGCTCAGTGCGGTCGGCCTGGCGGCCATCGTGGTCGGCGCCGGCTTAAATGGCCTATATTTCGGCGATATCCACCTTGCGGACTTGTGGAGTCGCTGGGTGACCATGACTGCCGCTTTTTTAGGGCATGACGCCATAGGAGCCGCCCAAGGCACAGCTTTCGGCATTATGATGGAAGTTGCCGCAATGCAGGTTTATGGTGGCGGCAGCGGCGTTTATGGCGTATCCGGTCTGTTAGGTGGATTGTTTAGCCGCTTGGGGCGCTGGGGCGTTGTGGTCGGTTTTCTCTTGGGCAATCTAATCGTTTCAGTGCGAGCGTCCTCCGGGGTCAGCATCGTCATGGGTTTTCTACACACGTTTTTGGCTGCGGGCTTGTTTATGCTTACTCCCAATAAGTTCATATTTCGTCTGGCACGGGCTATACCGGGCACGGATACCGAAGCGGAAATGACGGCTGATCGGGAAAGTCGCCTAAGAGCCTTGGTTACCGATCAACTGGAGCGGTTGGCCGGCGTATTTGGCGAGATGGCTGCAGCATTTGCGCATGTGGATGTGGTAGACACGGAGATACCTGAGCGGGACGCTAGGCAGCAACAATTGCGTCAAACATGTGAGATCGTACCCAGGCAGTTACGCGGTTTAGAACTGATCATTGCCAATACGGCAAAACACATTCGGCTCGATACCTGGCAAGGTGACGAAATCGCAGTACGTGTCGGCGAAGAGTTAGCCCGTCGCAAGATTAGGTATAGTCAACTACGAGTACTGCACGCCGGCGGTGAACACCCGGAAGTGAGCTTGGTAATGGAGAATGCCTGTGATGGAGAGCAGCGCTGTAGGCGGCTGGCCGCTCAGGCGGTCACAGCCGCTCTGGTGGAAACATATACGCCTTGGCAAGCTCAGTGTAAAGGTCGTCAAGGTGGTTGTTACCTGCGTCTGCTGCCCGATCGTCCATACGATGTCATAATTAAGAGTGCGACCATCCCTAAAGAGCCTGGAAGTATTTGTGGGGACACATATGCACGTGTGGAGCTGGCTGACGGTAAAATAGCGGTGCTTTTGAGCGACGGAAAGGGGACAGGCGCTCGAGCGGCTTTGGAGAGTCAGGCTACCGTGGCCATGATGCAACAGCTCATCAGCGCCGGTTTTGACCCCGCGTTCGCCGTGCAGACGATCAATTCCGTACTCCTTCTGCGGTCGCCGGAAGAAGCGTATGCCACAATAGACTTAGCCGTGATCGATTTGTTCACCGGTGAATTGGAGTTCCTTAAAACCGGTTCAGCTCCGAGTTTCATCCGCCGAGAATATACTGTGGAGATGATCAATTCGAACTCACTGCCCGTAGGTATCTTAGACGAAGTGAAATTAACGGAAAAGCGGCGGCTGTTACGTCCCGGAGAAATGCTGCTGATGCTGACCGACGGCGTTTTAGACTCTTTGCCGGATCGCCTGCAAAAAGAGGAATGGATCGCACATCATCTGCGGCGCGATCGCTCAGGTGATCCTGCCGGCGTATGCACAGGGCTCTTGACACAGGTGCGGAACATGATGGCTGAAGAAGTACACGACGACATGACTATGGTGGCTGTAAAGCTGGTGAAGCGCTTGTCCAGCCTGAATGCAACTGAAGACGATCTCCCCGTACTGCAGCGTCGTTCCCGCTAGATCTCGCAAATAGTACATAAGTACTGTGAATTGCAGGTGTGGTATGATAGATTAATTGCAAACGTAACATCCTCTTGAGGTGAGTTCAGTTGCATCAGGACCTGCTTCCCTTGGCGGAAGCCGCGATCAAAGAGCACGCTATGCTTCAGGTTGGCGATAGCGTCGTGGTAGCGTGTTCCGGCGGACCTGATTCATTGGCTTTGTTGAGTATCCTCGCTCGCTTAAGGGATGCTTATGACTTGACGCTTACCGCGGTGTATGTTGATCATCGCTTACGCCCCGAGTCTGCTGATGAAGGCGAATTTGTTAAAGAACAGGCGGAGCGCTGGGGTATCGCGGCCTTGGTGCGACAAGTAGAGCGGGATCTCCACGTAAGTGGTCAGTCGTTGCAGGCTTTGGCTCGGAATGAACGTTACAGGTTGCTGGAGCAGGTGGCCGAAGAACGGCAAGCGCAGCGCATAGCTGTTGGTCACAATGCGGATGATCAGATGGAGACGCTGATGATGCGCGTGTTGCGCGGTACGGGAATCCCAGGTTTGGCAGGCATTCCGCCGGTCAATGGACGCATTATCCGGCCGCTGCTGTATGCTCGTCGCAGCGATATTGAAGCATATTGTCGCCGTTTGCGCTTAACGCCGATCCAAGACCCGAGTAATTCGTGCGATGATTACCTGCGCAATCGGATCCGCCATCACCTCATGCCGCTTTTGCACGAGTATAACCCTCGGCTGCAACAGGCGCTATCGCGCTTGGCGGATGCCGCGCGCCATGATAATACTTGGCTTGATGCACTCACCGACCGGTTTATAGCAGAGCAGACATTCGCCACCGACGGCGGTTGGTGGTGTCCCATGCAGACATTTTTGCAGCAACCTTTAGCTATGCAGCGCCGTGTAGTCCGGACTTTGGCGCAACGTGCGTCTGCTGCGGAAGATGCATGGTCCGTTCAGGATTTGGAATTCGGCCACACGCAGGCTATTATTGCCTTATTACGCAAAAGCGTCACCGGCACCGGCTATCCGCTGCCTTCCGGAGGCATCGTTTGGGTGGAACGGGGAGGTTTTTGGATAGGACCGCAGCATCCTCAACCGACATTCCTGCTCAACCTGGAGGTGCCCGGCGAGGTTACCCTACCTTCAGGCATTCGAGTAACGACACGCGTAATAGCAGGATCATCAAGCCTGTTTGGTGAATTTAGCAGAGCCTGCGCAAAGTCGGAGGCGTTACCTTGGGAAAGCAAAGGGTTGCGGACACAGCTGGACTATCGCCAAATTCGAAGCCCTCTGCAGGTGCGTCAACGGCTGCCAGGCGATCGCTATCAGCCGGCAGGGCTGTCGGGTATGAAGAAGTTGCAGGATATCTGCGTTGATGAGGGCATTCCGCGCCGTTGGCGAGATCGTTTGCCCGTCGTCACCGACAGTCATGGTATCATTTGGTTACCGGGCGCTAAACCGGCGCAACGGGTCAGTGCCTCGGTGAATACTTCGGTTATACTTGAGATACAATTACAATAATTTTCCGCTGGACTTTCCGGCTTCGATGTATACCCTGAAAAATCGGTATGGTATAATGGCATGGTTACACGGTAATCTATGAACCTGTTCTTTAGTGCGGCGGCGTAGTCGATTCGCACATGCACATCAAACAAAATGTATGTATAGAGGGCCGGCGTTATTGTCTCAAGTTTGGCCGGCTTGAGGGGAGGATGCCTGTTGAACCGCTTTCTGCGGGGCATCGGCCTGTATCTGATCATAGCGCTCATTGCAGTTTCTATTGTGACCACCGTTTATCAACCGAGACAAAAGTACAATGAACTAACCTACAGCCAATTCTATGAGCTGCTTAACGACGACAAAATCGTTCATGTGAAGCTCATTGGCGATACCGTGGTACAAGGACGGTTAAAGGACGGTACTTTCTTTGTCGCTAACATTCCGCCCGGTACCACCGATCTAGGCGACCGTTTGGTGACGAAGGGCGTTGAGGTGACGGCGGAGCCGGCGCCTACCGCGCCGTGGTGGACCATTCTGCTGCCGAATGTGATCACCATTGTGGTCTTCATCGGTATTTGGTTATTCATCCTAAACCAAATGCAAGGCGGCAACAATCGGGCTATGTCCTTTGGTAAAAGTCGTGCCAAGCTCCATACGGAAGAGAAATCAAAGGTGCGTTTCGACGATGTTGCAGGCGTTGATGAAGCCAAGCAGGAACTCGCTGAAATTGTGGAGTTCTTAAAGCAACCTAAGAAGTTTATTGAGCTGGGCGCTAAAATTCCCAAAGGCGTATTATTGATGGGACCTCCCGGCACCGGAAAAACGCTGCTGGGAAGAGCCGTCGCCGGAGAAGCGGGCGTGCCGTTCTTTAGTATCTCCGGATCCGATTTCGTAGAGATGTTTGTCGGCGTGGGCGCATCGCGGGTGCGCGACTTGTTCGACACAGCTAAGAAGAACAGTCCTTGCATCATCTTTGTCGATGAGTTGGACGCTGTCGGTCGGCAGCGCGGCGCCGGTCTGGGCGGCGGACATGACGAACGAGAGCAAACATTGAACCAACTGTTGGTGGAGATGGACGGTTTTGAAGCCAGTACCGGCATTATCGTCATGGCGGCGACCAACCGACCCGACGTCCTGGACCCCGCATTGCTACGACCCGGACGTTTCGATCGAAAAATCGTCGTCGATATCCCGGATGCGCAGGGGCGCGAAGAGATTCTCAAAATCCATGCGCGCAATAAACCGCTGGATAAAGATGTGGATATGAGCGTCATCGCGAAACAGACTCCGGGCTTTGCCGGCGCCGATTTGGAGAACTTGCTCAATGAAGCGGCCATTTTGGCTGCTCGGCGGAATCGGAAAAGTATTTCGATGTTCGAGGTAGAAGAGGCCATCGACCGGATAGTGATGGGTCCGGAACGCAAGAACAAACGGATAACCGAACGCGATAAAGAAGTGATTGCGCATCATGAGGCCGGGCATGCGGTTGCGGCGTATTACACCCCCGATTCCGATCCCGTGCATAAGATCACGATAGTTGGACGCGGTCGTGCAGGCGGATACACGATGATTTTGCCCGAAGAAGAGCATACCGTGCATACACGTGCGGAGATGAAGAACGTCTTGGTCCGCATGTTAGGTGGACGTGCAGCCGAGGAGATTGCCTTTAATAAGGACGAGATCACATCGGGCGCGCATAACGATTTGGAGCGCGTCACCAAACTGGCGCGCAAAATGGTTATGGAATACGGCATGAGCGAAAGGTTAGGGCCGATCACTTACGGCAACCAACAAGAAGAGCAAATCTTCTTGGGACGAGACATCTCGCGGCATCGCAACTACAGCGAGGAAGTTGCCGCCGCTATTGACGCCGAGGTGCGTCAGATAGTAGACGAGGCGTACGAACGCACGCTTTCCATTCTGCGTGAGCATTACGATAAGCTGCTCGCCGTGGTGGAAGCGTTGAAGGAGAAAGAGACGTTAACGCGGGCTGAGTTCGAGGCGATTATGGCAGCCGACGATGTGAATGCTGCAGCGGCCGAGCCCACTCCTAATTCCGGCGCTGTAGAATCTGATGTAGAGAGTAAGCCTGCGCCTGCTCCGGTCGAAAAAAAGGAAAAACCACGGGTGTTATCCAAGCCCAACCCAGCTGTGAATCTGGAGTAGGTTAAAATAATGTAAGCAAGTAAAGGGGGGGCTCGGTGCGCATGTGCCGGACCTCCTTTTTTCCGACTTAAAAATGGGGAGTGTGTTAAAGTGGACAAGATCACCCTAAGCGGCATGCTCTTCTACGGTACTCACGGGGTATACGATGAAGAAGCAAAGCTGGGGCAACGTTTTGAGGTCGATGTGGAGCTGTTTTTCAACACGGCGCGTGCGGCAAGAAGCGACAATATTTCGCACACCATTCATTACGGCAAGGTGTATGAAGCGGTAAAGAAGGTTGTTGTAGAACGGCGTTATAAACTGATTGAGGCCTTGGCGACGGCGATAGCCGTAGAGCTGTTGCGCGTATTTGCTTTGGATGCGTTGACGGTGCGGGTTCGTAAACCGCACGCTCCCATACAGGGTGTACTTAGCGGCGTGGAAGTAGAAATTCACCGCACCAAAGAGTGGTTGGCTACATATGACGGTTGAGAAATCCGTTTCGACACATTGGCCTCCAAGCAGCATGGATACATTGTGCAGCGCCGTGCTGAACCGGTTGCGACAGCAAGGCGACGCGGTATCGGGCGAAGCGTTAAGCCTGGAGATGGGGGTAAGTCGCAACAGTATTTGGAAATGCATTGAACATTTACGTTCCGGCGGATACCATATTGCCGGTACAAGGCGACAAGGGTATCTACTTCTGAGTGCTCCGGACACGCCTTATCCTTGGGAGATCGCGTACAATCTGCCTACGCAAGAATTGGGGCGGCACGGCATCTATGTTGCTGAGACTTCCTCCACCAACGATTTGGTACGCCAATTGGCCCGGCGACAAGCTCCCCACGGCTTAGTCGCGGTTGCCGACAAGCAGTTGAACGGTCGAGGGCGCAGAGGACGTACCTGGGATTCAGCAGACAATGTGGGGTTATGGTGCAGCCTTTTGTTGCGCCCGAAGCTGCCGCCCACTCAGTTGACCTTATTTCCTCTCTTGGCCGGGGTTGCCGTTATAGCGGCCATCACCGAACAAACAGGGTTACAAGCAGTGCTGAAGTGGCCTAACGATGTATTGCTTGATATGCGAAAAGTCTGCGGCATTTTACTTGAGCTGAGCGCGGAAGCGGACACTGTGCACCACTTGGTACTAGGCATTGGGATCAACGTGAACCAAGAGTTGCGGCACTTCCCGGACGAGCTGCGGAGCAGCGCCGGCTCGTTGCGTTTAGCCTCCGGCCAAATGCAGCTGCGCGTCCCTTTGTTGCAGCAAGTATTAGTGCAAATAGAGCGGCGTTATCTCCAACTGGTGGCGGCAGGTCCAACTGCTCTGCTGCGCGAGGTGCGAGAACATACAAGTATGATCGGTAAGCCCGTCAGCGTCTTAGCAGCAGAAGGTGCGGTGTTGGCCGGCACGGCGCTGGATATTGCCGCTGACGGGGCACTGTTGGTAAGGGACGACAACGGACATATCCATACGGTTTACGCCGGTGACGTTTCTGTGCGTTCACCGGATGCATGACGAGCAGTGCCTGTGTGGCCGGCGCCAAGGCGAATTGTGACCTTTTTTGCGGCGCAGACAGGAGTGAGTCGTGCGGATAGCCAATATATTGTCACCATAAACTGTTATAATGGGTGACAATTGGAGGTTCCATATGTCCGAACAACCGACCACAGGAGAAATGACGACCAGACTGCAACATGTGCGCGGCATTGTACGCGCTGCCTTATTTGCCGCTTTGATGGGCAGTGGCGGAATCTTGGCTTTACAGGTACCGATAAGTACCGTACCATTTACTCTACAGACGATGTTTGTAATCATGGCGGGGCTTTTTCTCGGACCGCGCTACGCTCCTTTCAGCGTAGTCATTTATCTTACCATGGGAGCCATCGGATTACCGGTTTTTTCTAAGGGCGGCGCCGGTATCGGGATTTTACTGGGGCCAACCGGTGGATACCTGATCGGATTTATCGTCACCGCTTGGCTGGTAGGAGTGTTAGGGGCGCTGGTGCGTGTGGTAACGGCCAAGCAATCCGGGCTGCGCTTGGTAGGCTACATACTAGCCGCCGTGATGGGGTTGTCGCTAGGTACCTACCTGTTGGGCACACTACGCTTGGCAGCCTTATTGCAGATTGGTTTTCTCGAGGCCGCATTAGTCGGCGTCGTCCCGTTTTTAGCGGCGGAGTTGCTGAAAGTCTTGCTGGCGGCAGGGCTTATAGTCTCTTTGGAAAGACGTGGGTTGTACCCCAATAATGAATAACCGTGAGGTTTATGGGAGCAGATACCGTGATCACCGTAATCGGCGCCGGATTAGCCGGTAGTGAAGCAGCATGGCAGGCAGCTCAAATGGGCGTGCCGGTCACTTTAGTTGAAATGCGCCCCATACGCTCTACGCCTGCGCATCAGACGGCGTACTTCGCCGAGTTGGTATGCAGCAACTCATTGGGCGGCAATCATCTGAGCAGTCCCGCCGGTGCTTTGAAAGAGGAAATGCGCCGATTGGGTTCATTGACCTTGGCAGTGGCCGATAACGTCAGCATACCTGCAGGCGGCGCCTTGGCGGTGGACCGGGATGCTTTCAGCGCGGAAATCACCCGGCGCATCGAGGCGCACCCTCTCATTACCATCAAACGCGAGGAAGCAGACCGCATTCCTGTCGGCATATGCGTCGTCGCCACCGGACCGCTCACTTCCGATGCTTTGGCAAAGGAGATCCAAGCCTTAACGGGAGCGCACGATCTGTACTTCTACGATGCGGCCGCGCCGGTCATTACGTTGGAGAGTGTTGATGCCGCCAAGGCTTTTTGGGCGGGACGGTGGGGGAAAGGTGGCGCCGACTACCTCAATTGCCCTCTGGATAAGGAAGAGTATTTGGCTTTTCATGCCGCGATCAGCACGGCTCAAAAGCATGAGGGGCATATTGACGAGCCGTTGCAGTTCTTTGCGGGCTGTATGCCCGTGGAGGAGATTGCCGCACGCGGCGTAGATACGTTGCGCTTTGGCCCAATGCGCCCCGTCGGCCTGATTGATCCGCGTACCCAAAGACGTCCTTATGCTGTGGTGCAGTTACGGCGAGAGAATGCGGCAGGATCGTTGCTTAACATGGTCGGTTTCCAAACGCGCATGACCTGGCCTGAGCAACGCAGGGTGTTTCGCATGATTCCCGGGCTAGCGCAAGCCGAGTTCGTTCGCTACGGCGTCATGCATCGTAATACGTTTCTCAACTCGCCGCGCATTTTGCGTCCCACCTACCAGTGGCGTGGAAGGGACGAGCTCTTTTTCGCCGGGCAGATGGTCGGTGTGGAAGGATACATGGAGTCGGCTTGTTCAGGAATTATGGCCGGGCGCAATGCGGCGCGTTTGGCCCGTGGCTTGGCGTTGGAGACCGCGCCGCCGGACACCATGATCGGCGCATTGACCCATTACATTACGAGCGCAGACCCGGAGAATTTCCAACCCATGAACGCAAACTACGGTTTGCTGCCGCCTTATCCTGGCATAAAAGGGCGGGCCGAGCGCAAGCAGGCGGTGGCCCAACGCGCCCTAGCCAGCCTAGAGATGTGGTTGGCGGAGACCGATAACTAGCGCGCCGTATCGGTATAAGTGTGTGTTTCTAGCCTTGTGACCCGAGTAACTTGCCACTCTCCCTGCATAGGCGCTAGATCAATTTCTTCCGTGATCCAGCCTATCGGATAAAAACCGCGTGCATGGATTTCAATGCGTACCGTAGCACGCCATGCTTCGGCGCCTATTTGTGTTAACCCTAGCAACCTGTAGCGGTGATAATGCGGTTCGCTGTCGCCTATGAGCGTGGTCGGATCCTCATTTGCGTACCGGCGATGGTATGCGGCGGCCAAAAACGTGCGGACGCGCGTATCATTCCGGGTTAAGCGCGCCTGCATAAACGCATGTACTCTCTCTCGCACCCGGCGCTCATCCGAATGGAAGGAACTACAGCCGCTAATCAGCAAAGCGCCTATGAGGCAGCATATAACCAGTGGACGAGGAGTCAAGGGGCATCCCCCGTACCTGCCGTTTTAGTCTGCAGGTAGGGAATTGTCTGTGGTCCTTCGGGTAATACGCAAATGCGCGCAGGTCGCCTAAGTTGTCGTTCATAGGTTATAGCCAACTTATCCACACATGCGGATACGTCTTCTATCGGGTTGAGAAGCATCATTTCGGCTTGTTGCGCTGTAACGCCGTCTGCATAGAGGTAGACGGCTGCGCGGTGGCAAACCAGAGCGAGTATTTGGGCCTGCCATTGATCGGGAGCGTTAAAGCCCGGGGTATGGACGAGGTCGAGTACGCCTTGGGGGTGACCGCCCTGTTGCACTAAGCGTGCAAAGGCACTTTGTTCGGGGATGCCGTCGCTGCACTCGGCAGCCATGACTATACTGCCGCCCGGCCTGACGATACGTGCCGCCGCCGACATCCCCTTAACGGATTGATACAGGTTTTGATCCAAAGGATAACCGCTGTTGGTGGTGACGACGATGTCGTAGAGCTGGTTGACGGAGCGCTGCGCCCGCTCATTTACATAACTCACCCCGGCTTGGTGCGCAGCAGATAGCGATCCGGCAAACACCGCGGTGATCTCTTTATCCCGGTTCAAAGCCACATTGATGATGCATGTCGGCGGAGCCATGGCGGCGGCGGCATTAAGGGTCTCCCACAGGGGATTACCCGTTAAACGCCCCCAAGTGGCCTGGGGGCTGGAGATCAGCTCAGCTCGATGCACATGCTCTATTGTGCTCTGAGAGGCTATGCCGGGTACGACCAACTTGGGCCCGCCACTGAAACCGGCAAAGAAATGTGGTTCAATAAAGCCCAGCAGGATGCGCACATCCGCCTCAAAGTAAGCGTGGTGTACGCACACAGCCCCACCACTGGGCAATACGCCTACCTGGCGGAAGTCGTGCGTATCTCTGGAGTAGGATTGTAACGAGCGATATCGGCGGAGGGCTTCACTTCCCAGCATCTGCTCCAGCTCCGCCGGTGTGTTTCGCCGATGCGTACCCAAGGCATTAAGCAGCGTCACCTGTTTATCCGGTACACCGACCGC
The DNA here is from genome assembly GCA_012838035.1 of Bacillota bacterium. Taxonomy (GTDB): domain Bacteria; phylum Bacillota; class Limnochordia; order DTU080; family DTU080; genus DUQB01. The sequence goes on from DUQB01000136.1 coordinate 16,925, forward strand.
GTCAAGCACTTCGGCGATGGCGGCGATCACGACCGAGTTCGGCATAGGCCGAGTTCCGTCACAGTGTACAATAGTAACCCGATCGGTCGGATTAAGTAGCTCGCGCAATGGCGGTATACCGATAGGATCGGCTAGCGCTCGGCGGATGGCATCCGCAGGATCAGCCAAGGCTGCAGTATAAATGGGGGTAATTACGTCCGTATGGTTGGGGAGGCTTACAGGTAGTTGTCCTCTCCCGTAGGCGAGCCGCACATGCAATGCAAGGGCACCTCCGTATAGCGTTAATCGCGTTGATTTGCTCAGATACGCTGGTTAAGCGATGAAATCGGGCAGAACCTGCGTTGATTCTATTATACCCTGCCGACACCTTTACCGGGCTGTTGTCGCTCATCTATAGAGACACTTCTCCAGCATGCACCAACTGTCCCTGCGTGGTTCCTCGTACTCAGCGTAAAGTGCAAATTGTAGCTTCCGGACGCAAATTGCTTGTCGCCTCACTCTGTTGACTACGCACACATTATGACGAAATATTCGGTTGAGTGAAATGGGGACGATTTTGCCGAAAATCGATCGTAGGTTGATTGCTGTAGCAGGAATTTGATGGTCGATTGAATAAAAGGGTTTGCATTGAGGCTCTTAGAACAGACTGAATGTCATGATAAAGGCGTAATACCATACACATGCGTGTGGCGGTTATGCTAGGATCACAGTAATCAACTTTGATGGTCATGTTCACGGAGGAGCTTTGTACCGGCATACACGTCCGGGAAGGAGGAGCAACGTGCGACGTCACCCTGGTTTGCGATTATTGTCGGAGGAACACCACTATGCTTTAGCTCAGGCACGCGATCTACGATTGGTAGGAAGTGACCAATGTGAGCTTTCGCCCGCGGCGGTTCTGGAGCGTTTCTTGGTCTTTTGGGATGAAGGCGGACATGATCACTTTCGCAAGGAAGAAGAGTTGCTTTTACCCCTGTATAACCGATATGCGCCTGTGAATACGGTGGAGATGCTGGGCTTGTTCATTCAGCATACGCAGATCCGCCGGCAGGTGATGCTATTGCGCACCGCCGCCGAATTGCAGGAAAAGGAGTTGATCGAGCTTCTGCATAAGCTCGGCCAAGACTTGGAAGCTCATATTCGTCAAGAGGAACGTATCGTATTTCCTCTGGTTGAAGCGACCGTTCCCGATGACGTATTAGGCGCTTTTGAGAGTTACTCCTTATCATAGGAGGCGGCGAATGTAGGTACATATGCCCGACAACCTCAGGGAAATACTAGCCTGTGAGGTGATGATGATGGGCCAGCGTATGCGTTTTACTTTGTTATGTTTAGTCCTTTGGTTGCTGGCATTTTCCGCTATTGCCGACCAACAGACCCGGCCCGTCCTTTATTGGGGGAGTTCCGGAGCCGCAGTGCGTACGCTGCAGCAGCGGCTATCGCAATGGGGTTATTATCGTGGCGGCATCGACGGAGTGTTTGGCGCTCAAACATCAGAAGCCGTACGCTTGTTTCAATCCAGGAACGGTCTTCCGGTGGACGGCGTAGTCGGCACGGCTACCTGGCAGGCTCTGGGGCTGGGAAGTAGTGTGAATGCCGGTGACTCTGTGCCCGATGTGCCCGCTGGAACGCCGATTGCTTCCAATAGCAACCTGGATTTACTAGCCCGCGTTATCGCGGCCGAGGCGCGCAATGAACCCTACGTCGGGCAGGTGGCTGTCGCTGCCGTAATTCTCAACCGGGTTAATGCACCGAGCTTTCCGAACTCGCTATCTGGAGTTATTTTCCAACCGCATGCGTTTGAGTCCGTAAGCAACGGTTTGGTGTGGCGGCGCTCGCCGACCAGTACCGAAGTGCAAGCCGCCAGGCAAGCGCTCAATGGTTGGGATCCTACTTACGGGTCACTTTTCTTCTGGAATCCCTCTAAGCCGGTGAGCCGCTGGATTTGGACCAGGCAGATTAAATTGCGCATCGGCAACCATGTCTTTGGAGTGTAAAGCGGCAAAGCGTGCTAACCGTCAGTACACCTTGTCTCTAGCAATCTTGCATAGGCGCCTTCCGGTGGGCTTGCGTCAGCACCTTGTCGGAAGGCTTTTTCTTTTAACAGAGCCCATTCACTGCCGTCATCGCCAACCTCAGGTGCAGCCCTATAGCGCCCCTTTCCTTGTCCGAAACCTTTATTCGGCGTAGGAAGATAGGCGTCGTAGTCGAATTTAATCAATGGTATACGTACCGACAGGCAAACTGGAGGCGGCGAAATGGCTTTGGACTTATGCGCAATACGGCGCGATCTGCATCAGTATCCGGAGGTAGCGCATCAAGAATACCGCACAGCCGGAGTTATTGAAAAAACCTTGCAGACACTGGGTCTTTATCCGCGGCGAATGGCTGAAACCGGAGTGGTCTGCGATATCCCCGGCCGCACGAGCGAGCCCATGCTCGCTTTAAGGGCGGATATCGACGCGTTGCCTATTCAAGAACAAAGCGGCGTGGAATTTGCTAGTAGGACGCCGGGCGTGATGCATGCATGCGGGCACGATGTGCATACGACCATATTATTGGGCGTTGCTGAACAACTGGTACAAAGGCAAAACGAGTTACGGCGCGGCGTGCGTTTGATCTTTCAGCCGGCGGAAGAGGGTACGACCGGAGCGCGAGAGATGATTGCCGCCGGCGTATTAGATAATGTCGCGAGTATCGTCGGCTTACACAACTATCCACTGCTACCCGTCGGAAAGGCGGCTTTTCGCGTAGGTCCGCTGATGGCGGCATCAAGCCGCTTTCAAATCACCATTACGGGAAAGGGCGGCCATGCCGCTTCACCTCATTTGTCAGCCGACCCGATTGTGGCCGGAGCAGCCGTAGTAGGCGGGTTGCAACACTTGGTGAGTAGGGTGGCTCATCCTTTGGAACCTTTGGTTGTTACCGTAGGCTCTTTCCAGGCCGGATCCGCATTTAACATCATTCCCGAAACTGCGGAGATGCAGGGGACGGTGCGTTGTTACTCTACCGAGCTGAGGAGGAATGTCGGGCAATGGATGACCGAGACGGCCGGTTGTATCGCGGCCGGATATCGTTGCCAAGCGCAGGTGGAGTATACGGAAATGATGCCGCCGGTGCGTAACGATCCGGAATTGACCCAGCAGGCCCGACAAGCTGCAGTCGATGTTTTAGGGGAAAAGAATGTCGGCGAGGCGGAGCAAGTGCTCGCAGCAGAAGACTTTGCTCTCTATCAACAGGTTGTGCCCGGATGTTTCTTCTGGTTAGGCTCCGGCGGACCTTACCATTGGCACCATCCGGCCTTTACGGTGGATGAAGAAGTGCTGCCCACCGGCGTGAAGACGCTGACGGCGATAGCGTTAGAGCTGGTAAGTTAAGACCGACCGGTCCCACGCGTTATAGATGCCCATACCCGCCCGTCCTGCCGGGAATACTCATGGCAGGGAGGGCGTTGTGATGAAAAAGTTGACCGTGTGGCTGTTGATTCTATCAGTGGGCGTCGGAGCCGGGTTGCTCGTTACTTACTGGTTCAGCAGATCGCGCCACACCGGCGAAGTGCATGTGGAGAAGCCAAGCAGACATACTCAAGACATAAGAGATCTGCAGTTGATGGCAGAGGCTCGATTTATTGAGTTGGCGACGCAGGTGACCTTTACCCGGATGATTCCCACAGAGCAAGGCTGGTTGTTGGATATTCGCATCGATAGCCGGGTGGCCAAGGAGACCGACGCATTGGATATGCTGTTGGAGCTGCTGGATGAGTTGCAGAAGACCAAGGTAGTGATAGCTCAAGCAGGCGCTCAGGTGTATTCCAATGCATTGCGCGACCAGCTGGGGAGGCGCATCCCGAACTTGCTCATCGCGCGGATGCAGGTAAGCCGAACGACGCTCTATAATGCGGAGTGGCAACATGTGAAGCATGAGGATATGCCTAAGGTACTGGATGAGTTGTGGACCAACCAGGCGTTGAAGCAAGAAGAGCAGCAGGGATGAGCGGTAAGAGAGAGGTGGAGTTATGTGTGGGCGTATTGCCAGTAACATCAGCGGCGCCGATCAGCTGATAGCGCAGTTCTTGATTGATCAGCCGAGTTTGGACATTTTACCGCGCTACAACATTGCGCCGAGTCAGCCGGTATTAAATATCATACAGGATGAGATCGCACGCCGCACGGCAACCTTTATGCGGTGGGGACTTATTCCCAGCTGGGCTAAAGATGCCGCTATCGGCAATAGAATGATCAATGCGCGAGGTGAGACCGTAGCCGAGAAACCGGCGTACCGGAGCGCGCTGCGCAGAAGACGTTGTATCATTCCGGCCACGGGATTCTACGAATGGGAGCGCAAAGGTAAGGTTAAAACGCCTTATCACTTTTATTTACGCTCGGGCGAACTGATGGCGTTGGCCGGTTTGTGGGAAACCTGGATTAGTCCAGCCGGTGATGAAGTGCTTTCCTTTACGATCATCACCACAGCGGCCAATGAGTTGCTACGCCCTATACACGACAGAATGCCGGTACTGCTTGGTAGGGAACAAGTGGAGATTTGGTTGGATCACAGTCATTATGATCAAGCGCTTTTGACATCACTATTGGTACCTTATCCGCCGGAGCGGATGGCGGCTTATCAGGTGTCTACCTATGTGAACTCTCCGGCCAATGAAGGTCCGAAATGCATCGCTCCCGTAGCCTAACCGAGGTTTTGCCAATCGGCCTTCAATCGTCCACCTTGTACAAAACCCAGGCCTGGGTTTGGGCTTCGCAGTAGAGCTCGAATACACAGCCACAGGCTGTTTTTACCCGATAGAAATCCCTGGGTAACTCACCGCGCCACCATTCACCGGTTTCACGCCAATCGTCCAGTTGTTCCGTAATGCAGTAAATATGCTCGCGCCACGTAAAGGTGCACGGACAGTTTGCCGCGACCGTAACGTTGACGGGTTCGCGTATTAACCGAGCCATAGCTGTTCCAGCAGCGCCATAAAGCGATCGCGACGCGGCGCCGTCATTTCTGAACCTTTTTGCACGGCGCCGGCGCCGAACTTATCCCGGATGGTTTCTACGGCAGCTGCCAATTTCGCCTGATTCCGCATGGCGGCCGTGGCGAATAAGGACGGCTGGGTGATGGGGACGGGTGCGAGATCGGAAGCTATTAGCCTTACTGCAACAATAGGTTCATTCGGAGCGGCTTTTTCCAATAGACGCAACGCGGCGCGATGCAACGGATCGGCTTGCGAAAGCGGCGTATGCGTAGTGCGATAACTTTGGACATAACAACGTCCACTCGCGCCGTGCAACTTGAGTTGCAGTACCCGGCAGGCTCCAGGCACTTCCAAGAGCCGGAAGGTGACTTGCGCTGCCGCCCACGCTACGGCTTCCGATACGTCGCTGCCGACCGTAAGGGGATTATCGCTGAAGGAACGGCGGACATCAATCACCTTAGGGGGGTAGAGCTCTGCCACTACTGAAGGATCGATACCCAGACTCCACTGTCGTAACAGCCGGCCATACCGCCCGAAGCGTTGTTCCAATGAAGCCAAAGGAATATCGTGTAATTGGCCGATGCGACGAAAGCCCAGCTGAACAAGGCGTGCACGCAAAGCCTCAGGAGCTACCCATAATTGCTCAACGGGTAAAGGACTTAAAAAAGCGGCTTCTTGACCTGGTCGTACGGCGTAGTAACTTCTTGCGCGGGTTAGGGCGGTACTTGATGCTAATCGGGCTACCAGCTTTGACGCGGCTAAGCCGAGCGTCACTGGGATACCGTCTTCTGCCAGTTGTTTTAGTAACTGCCGCCACAAACCCTTACACCCCGGAGCGGCAAGATCGATAAAGACCTCGTTACCGCTTGGTTCCACGCGGGAGCTGATATTAGCGCAGGCGGCATAAACCTTTGTTAGGTTAGGCGTACTGTTTGTCTTTTCATCACAGGTAATTACTCTGAGATGTCCGACGCTACCCATCGCCAACCCCCTCCTGCGAACAAATGTTCAGTAGAAACATGTGTTCGTATTATACAGTGCTTCCGCGCCTTCTGTCAACCGCCGCGGACCTTATTACGGTGTTTAAAATAATACGCCCGCGGACGATTAGCGCCGCTTATGCGGCGCTAATCCGGAAATTCTTGGGCTGCAGTCGGCTATGGACGACTAAGGGCTCGGTCGGAGTCGGAATTGGGGAAGAAGACGTGTGGGACGATCCTTTAAGCCTTAGTAGCTTTAAATCGGCATGTTTTGTACAGATTACAAAGCCGGCAAGGAGAGACCTTCTTCATCCAGACTGGTAATTCGGCGGCAACCGGCGCTACGCTGGTTGCCGATTTGGCAGGATGCATCAAACAGGCGTCACTAAGTCGGACGCCGATTTGCTCGGCTTGCAGTACTTTGAAGATGGCTGTTTGAGCACTGAGAGGAAACGCCTGGCAGCCCGGGACGAAGGTTATGGTCAATTCGAGCCCCATTTGTTTTAACGCGCTCTGCCGCTTGGCGATGAAGGCGGCGCCCGCCATGGCCAGAACAGCTGATCCCACGGCATCACAGGCCATGGCGGTGAGTGGATCCTCTTCATATAACTGCTGTAGCAATTTCTCCAAGCCGGCCCCTAGCGTAATGAGGGACAACTGGAGATGAGAGATACCGCGCAGCAGCGTGCTCGTACACGGTATGGACAATAGGTTTTTTTCGGGAGTAAGCACTTCGACCCTATCGGGATGCGAACTAACGATGGGAACTAAACTCCAAACGGCTATCGGCTTGAGTAAAGGCTCGCTGTGGACAATAGCCGTGCGAATGGCGTGTTCGATTTCAGCACCGGGCTGATCCAGATCGGGTAGTCCCATATAGCGAGCTACGTCAACGGGTTTCACCCGGGGCGCGGTAAGGCGCAAAATACCGCGTTGCGCCTCTCCCTGCGCCGATAGGGGTTGCTTCATGTTTTCCTGATCATAAGAAGAGCATGGCATCGACAAACTTCTCCTGAAACGCCGGATGTCCGCCTAAGTCGACATGTTCTGCTTGGGCCGCCAGCGATACGCTTGCCGCACGTGCTTGTTGCGAGGCGAGCGCCAATACTGCTCCTGCGCCGGCGGCATTGCCGATTGAGTTGATCCGCCGCAGCGGGATTGCGGGAAGCAGACCCAGCCGTACCGCGTTATCCTTGCGAATATAGTTTCCGAACGCACCGGCTAATAGTACCTGCGTAATTTCATCCGAACTGATCTTCATCTCGTCGCAACAGATCTCTATGGCGGCGCGAATAGCCCCTTTGGCCAACTGTACTTCGCGAATGTCGGCCTGAGTGAGCGTCAGCGCCTGTTCTCCGGTGGTCAGCCGGAACGCCCAGTTGCCGTCTTGTTCCACCAACCTGGACGCTACAGCGGGTCCGGTGGAGGCAGCGACCTCGGCGGGCGAGTTGAAGCGGCCGGTTTCATCGATAACCCCGACGCGCAGCATCTCTGCAACGGCATCGATTAGACCGGAGCCGCAGATGCCTGCAGGTGCGACGTTTTCGCCCAATACATGAAGCTTCACGCCGTCTTCGTCCAAAACCAAGCCGTCGATGGCGCCTTCCTGAGCGCGCATGCCGCAAGAAATCTGTACGCCTTCAAAAGCCGGGCCGGCTGCGGCCGAGCAAGCCAGGATACGGCCGTGTGCAGACAGCAATATTTCGCCGTTTGTTCCTAAGTCTATCAACAAACGTGGTTGTTCGTCGCTCAGCAGTTTTCCGGCTACTCCTGCCGCTACGGCATCCGCACCGACAAATCCGCCGACAACCGGTCCCGTCCACACCAGACAATGCGCAAAGCGGGAGAATCCCAAATCCCTGCCCCAGGTGAACAGTTCTTCCGTATAAACCGGCAAATAGGGAGTTTGGCCGAGCGGCGTCGGCGATATGCCCAAAAGCAAATGATGCATACAGGTATTCCCGACAGTGCTGAATGTGACAATGTCAGTGAAAGCTATTCCGGTCTGTAATGCCAGCGTCGCGGCCATATCGTCCATGGCGGCGACCAGTTCATCATGTAATTGCTGTAGCCCGGCCGATTGAGACGCATGATTGATACGCGACATCACATCTGCGCCGTGCGCCGCTTGCGGGTTGGAGCGCGGCAGTACCGTGACGACCTTGCCGTTGTTTAGGTTCACTAGATAAGCAACCATCGTGGTAGTACCGATATCATAGGCAATGCCGTAGAAAGGCTTGCGTGATTTCGCCGGACGGATGGACACCAACCGTTGGGCAAAAGCGGCGACCTCGACCTGACCGGCCGCTGCCGCAAACACGTCAGGCAGGTTTTGCAATAAAAATAGAGGTGGCGGATCAGATGGTAGGTTATTGGCGTCATCGGCAGCAGTCACTCGTTTCCACTCAGAAACCGAATTGTGCGTCGCCGGGCTCAGCGTCAGCCTGGTCACCGTCAGGTTGCTGTCGATGGCGCCGGAAGTATCGTAGCCTTCCACCAGAATGCCGAAGTCGGAAACCTTCGGTAGTGAGTAAAAGCGTACCTCTCCACCGGATGCGCGTGCCTGACAAGCTAGGCGTACGCCTGCAGCCAGTTCATCGGGGGAGAGGTGTTGCAGTTCGATGTCGTTAGGTGGACAAAGGGCTCCGTCTACTATAGCACGGCACTTACCGCAGGACCCTCGTCCGTTACATGGTAAAGTGATTTTCTGCCCCGCGTTGACTAATGCTGCGGCGAGTAGTTCATCGGCAGCAAGTTGCAAGGTCAACAATGGATTGTTCATAGGAACTGATTTATCAACCGGCTCTATACCCATAGCAGATGGATGGTCACCCTTTCCACAATGTATGCGAAGATCAGCTTGGCTTCGAATTCTATCAATGGCGCTACGATACGAGCGATTTCGCCAAGTCTACTGCGGAACCGGCATCGGGTGAATAACCATCTGCGCCGATCTTACCGGCATACGCATCGGTAATGGGTGCGCCGCCGACGATCACCTTGACTTGGCTGCGCAACCCGCTTTCTTCCAGCAACTTGACGGATCCCGCCATGGCGGGCATGGTGGTTGTTAACAGCGCCGACATGGCCATTATCTGCGGCCGGTATTCCCTCACGGCGTCGACAAACTTTTCGGGAGAGACATCGATACCCAAATCAATCACTGCAAAGCCGGCGCCTTCCAGCATCATGGCGACCAGCTTCTTGCCGATGTCGTGCAAGTCGCCTTTCATCGTCCCGATAATTACCTTGGCGACCGGTTTCATATTCGTTTCCGAGACAAGCGGCTTCACTATATTGAGACCGGCGTTCATCGCCCTGGCGGCAATCGATACTTCCGGAACATAAATCTCATTGCGTTTAAAGCGATCGGCAATGACTTGCATACCGGCAATGAGACCGTTGTTGATGATTTCTACCGGTTTAACTCCGTTTTCGAGCGCTTCGTCGATCAGTCTTTGCGTCTCGGGAAATTCTCCCCTGATGACGGCTTCGGCAATAGACTGCAGTTGACTCAACCGGCTTCCCTCCAACCGGCAAATAAGTCCGATCGGACCGATTGGCATTTTCCACTACTTCTAGCTGTAGCGGAAGATTCCTTCGCCGTTTTGCTAACGTATTGTTACGGCCATCATCCTAAGCTCGTTTCACAACGCAGCTAATTGCCTGGCAAACACCTATGCGGAACGGTGCAGACAACCTATGCCATGGCGTGAGTACGGGATTTGCCAATTCGTTAAGATTGTTGAAGGTAAGCCAATGATTTTTGCAGGAATCGAAGTCGGCTTGCCTAAATATGAATTAGTCCATAAGATAATCATCACAAAAAGGAGTCGAGAAGAATGAAGGCTAGACATGTTGTGCTCATGGTTTCGGTTCTGTTACTGGTATCGGCGACCGCATTCGCCAATAACTACATGGTATATGCGCCCAAGGTGCAAGCGCCTGTGTTGGACGGAAAACTCGACGACGCAGCATGGCTGGAGGCCAGCATCGTCGGCGGTAAAGCCGTAATCGATATGTCCAACACCGTCGATCGTCTTACCCCGTTCCCGCGTGTAGCTTATGTCGCATACGATGACGCTAACCTCTATATTGCGTACTCCATCTACACGGCCAACCCGGACGGCCTGATCACCTCCGGAGCCGCGCCGGCATCAAACGACGAGGTGGAAGTGTTCCTCCAACCCGCAGGTCGTGACGATTATATCCAAGCCATGGTCGACGCCGGCGGCATGGTGCGTGTGCCTACCTATAATCTCCAGTTCGCCATAGGCAAAACACCTATCCAGTGGATTGTGGAGATGGCCATCCCGTTCTCCGAAATCGGCAGTACCCCCAAGTCCGGTGACGTCTGGAAAATCAACTTTGCCGGTCGTCAGCTGGCCGATGGCGACACCTGGGTATGCTGGAGCCCCACGTATGGTTCCTTCAAGCAGCCCCAGTACTTCGGTTCTGTGACCTTCAAGTAAAACGAACAAGTGTGTAGTAAAAAAACCCCCTCAAACCGAGGGGGTTTTTTGTGCGCTGTTACATCCCACTACTGGGTGACGCCGGTCAACGCGGCATCGATGCGTTTCTCTAATTCAAACATCTCTGCCGTCGCTTCGTCTTCCTGTAGCGCCAAGACGATCGCCCCTTTAGCCTCCTCATACTTACCCGCGGCATAAAGAATGGCTGCAAAATGATAGTACATCGTGGCTGTTTCTTCATCTTCGTCGGCTTCTATGGCGGCGCGCTCCAAGGTGAGTCGCATCGCGGCCTCCGCTTCTTCTATTTTGCCGTTTTTGTATAAAGCCCAGGCCAAGGTATCGGTGATTCCTGCAGGCATTTCGCCGCTTAGATCTTCGTTCAGTTGCAGTATGAGCTCTAGGCCGCGCTCTACGTTGATTTCCGCATCAACGTAGACATAGGCCAGATTGTTGATTAACCACGGGTTAGGCGGCAGTAACTCTATAAGCATCTCCAATAATGCTGCAGCCTGTTCGTTGCGGCCGGAGAATATATAAGCGGTGCTCAGCATCACATAACCTTCCATAAACGTGGGGGCATGGCTTAAAAGCCGTTCCAACGATGCAACTGCGCCGTTATAGTCGCGGCTCGCCAGTTGCTCTCTGGCTGCTTCCCAACTCATTTCAGCCATGAGCAGCTTGGGATTGTTCACAAGCGCGTTATCCACACCTCGCTCCAAGTCCCACTCAAAGACGAGTTCAACCGTATGTGTTTGTACGGGATTGAGCATCAACGCGGTATTATCGGGTACTTCCATATCACTGAAGTCCATGGTTACGGATGCGGCGAAATACGAAGGTAAGTATATACCTGCGTTACGGGTGATCTCTATCGCCATATCGACCATCAGGACCATCTTGTCATCTTCAGGCGTCTGGGTTTCTACAGCGACCGGGCTTTCGTTGAGCATGTCGAGCGATGAACGAGGCCAGTCCATAGTAAAACTATAGGTGATGGCCGAGATGTGCCCTTCGGCATCGACGGCGATACTATCAACAGAAATTCTCGGTTGTGGTACGGTCATGCCATCTTGTTCAACCAACAGGGAGTTGACTTCTCGCCACATGGCGTCGAACGCCTCTTGATCGAAGCCAAGCGGAATATGATCCTGCATGTCGATATAGGAGCGTACTGTGGTCATAGGAAACAAATCCGACTCTACTTCGGCGGGATAGAACTCATCCAAGGATGCAATATCAAAATCCTCCGGCAGTAGTCCGGCGAATACCGGGTTGCTGAACAGGAAATCCATGATTTCCGCAGGTGACGGTTGAGTCGGATCCGATTCCAAAACATAGGCAGGACGCCCGTTCAATATAGTGGTACCGGTGACCGTCATGCCCTTGGCCGCAAGTGCGAAGAACCCCATATAGAAATCTCTGTTGAGGACGTTGATAAGGGTTTCTATCAGAGTCTCTTGGGAGACGAAATCCGCAATAACGGTCTCGCCGGCATCCGGCGTTTTCAACAGAATAAAGCCCGATGGCCGGAAAGCGAAGCTGAGAGCGCCTTGCGCATGCAATACCGGGGAGAGCACTGTGCCTGTAATACTGGGACCGCTGTTCCAACCAAACGTACCGTAACCTACACGCTGGTTGTTCCAATAAGCGTCTAGCGTGACACGGAATTGCTCGAGTGCGGGAAACATTGCTTCTGCGTACTTTTGCATAATCTCAGCTTCATTGAAGCTGACCGTAGTTGTTTCCGTAGCGAAGGTTGCTCCGGTAACCGTTATCAGGAGCAAGATGCTACACAAAAGGAGACGGAGGTAGTGTTTCATTGTTAAAGTAATCCTCCCCTTAAATAGTGTATGTGATCCGAATGCAAGGCTTTTTCCGCATGAGAGCGGGCGTGAGGTTTCTGCTTGTGGGACGAGACTTGCATACATCACCAAGTGTAGATTGGGTGGATCGGAATTCGGGCATTGCCGTATACCGTCTTAGCATGCTCGCGTTGTAGGCTATGTATGTGCGAACCTATCGCACGCCTTCCAGCGCTTTGAGCCAAGTGACGCCGATAATGGTATGGCCGGCGACGCCTGGGTGGCATCCGTCAGGAAGCCAGTTAACTTCGGGATGCTGAGTAATTGCTTCTTTCAGTTTATCGCGCACATTGATATAGATGGCGTTATATTCCTGCGCAAGCTGCTTGACAGCCTCGTTGTAGTCGATCAGCATTAGGTTGAGATCGCTATTCAGGTTCTTGTCGATAAACGTAGGTGACATGAGGATCAAATTGGGAATGCCCGACTCAACCGCCCGGTCGAGTAGTTGGCGCATGTTGCTGATATAGTGCGGTAGGGGAATATGTACCTGACCGCTGGCACTACCGCGGATTCGCCACACGTCATTCACGCCGATCATCAATGAGAGCCAGGTGGGGTGGAGATTAATGCAGTCTTCATCCCAGCGAGCTATCAACTCCGGCGTACGGTTGCCGCCGCAACCGCGGTTGATGATCTCGATTTGCAGATCCGGCCGCAGCGCCGTCAACAGTCCCTTAATTACAGCTACGTAGCCGCCGCCGGGAAGTGAGTCGTCTTGCCGGTTGCGTCCGACGTCGGTGATGCTGTCTCCCTGAAAAACGATGCGATCCCCATTCTTAAAGGGCAGTTTTGCAGGTTCTAGATTGTACATAAGGTTCGTCGCCTCCACTATGGATTCAACGGCTTATGTTCTGCAATAATACCTATTTACCTGCTCAAATTTGCTGTGCTTTGTACCATAATACAGGAGTCGTAAATGAGGCTCATGTCAAGTTCAGCCGCGACTTCTATCGCCTCCGGCGACTCTGCGCCGGGTTGCAGCCAAACTTGGGTGATGCCTGCGGCGGCGGCCTCTTTGATGGTCTCTACGGCGATCTGCGGAGGAACGACGATCACTACCGCTTCCGGTTTTTGCGGCATATCGGCAATGCTGGGATAGATCATCCTGCCGTCGAGTTCGCTCATGCGAGGATTGATGCCGGTCACGTCATAACCGTGTTTGGTCAACAGACGATAGACCTTTGTACCATATTTTTCGTCTGAGCGAGATACGCCGACCACTGCTATGCTTTTAGCAGCCAAAAAACGTTTGATTGCGGCGATCATGCGGTTCACCTCCTAGTAGACAACGTCGGACAAGGTAAATATAACACAAACCCCTCGTCAACAGCTGTATGAAAGACGAGGGGCCGTGTAACAGGTTGGTTAACTTCTATGCGCTCATGAACAAATTGATGTCGTCTTCAACGGTGCCGATACCGGCGATGCCGAACTTTTCTACCAGGACTTTCGCCACATTAGGTGACAGGAACGCCGGCAACGAAGGTCCGAGGTGAATGTTCTTCACGCCTAAGGAGAGCAGCGCCAGGAGTACTATAACCGCTTTTTGCTCGTACCAGGCGATGTTATAGGCGATCGGCAGATCGTTCACGCTGTCTGCGCCAAAGATCTCTTTTAACTTAAGAGCAATGACCGCTAAGGAGTAGGAGTCGTTGCACTGACCGGCGTCGAGAACCCTTGGTACGCCGCCGATATCGCCCAAATCGAGTTTGTTGTAACGGTACTTGGCGCAACCGGCCGTTAAGATGACTGTGTCGTTCGGCAACGCCTGGGCGAACTCGGTGTAGTAGTTGCGCGACTTCATCCTCCCGTCGCAACCGGCCATCACAAAGAACTTCCTGATGGCGCCGGACTTAACCGCATCAACTACGGTATCCGCCAGAGCCATTACCTGATTGTGGGCAAATCCGCCGACGATGGTTCCGCTCTCAATCTGCTGCGGCGGCGGCAGTCTCTTGGCCATTTCGATGATAGGCGTGAAGTCTTTTTTTCCATTCTCATCGGCCTCAATATGTCGCGATCCGGGATACCCGGCTGCGCCGGTGGTAAAGATGCGATCGCGCACTGCTTCGTTTCTGGGCGGCACAATGCAGTTGGTGGTGAACAAAATGGGCCCGTTGAAGCTCTCGAATTCGGTCACTTGCATCCACCAGGAACCGCCATAGTTGCCCACCAGGTTGTCGTACTTTTTGAACGCCGGATAGTAGTGAGCCGGCAGCATTTCGCTGTGGGTATATACATCGACGCCGGTACCTTTGGTCTGCTCGAGCAGCTGCTCCAAGTCGGCTAAGTCGTGGCCGGAGATCAAAATGGCAGGATTGTTACGCACGCCGATATTGACATGGGTTATCTCAGGTGAACCATAGGCTGAGGTATTGGCTTCGTCCAACAGCGC
>DUQB01000137.1 GCA_012838035.1 Bacillota bacterium
ATTCCACCGTACCAAACTTAGTATCTTCCGGCGTCAAGGCAATAACCTTAATACCCGCCTTCTCCAGAACCTCCAGCATCTCTTGGCGTCCCGACTCACACAAATGATCCGGGAAGAACCCGCGATTACCTACAATCATGCCCAGCGTAATGCCTTGCATTTTAAAAACCTCCTTAAAAAGATCCGCTCATTACTGATAACCGCAGAGGAAAACCGGCTTAACGTCCACATAAGTACTGATGCAGCCTGCAGTCGAAAAAAGAGCCGCGTTCGCGTTCAATGTCGGTGAATGCCGACGCTTATCGGGCAATTCTATGACCTTATTCCCGCCTGCACTTCATCTCGCAGCCGGCGCAATCGCTTCATGCAATCATTGCCGCCTCTGCCGAAGTAGTCGTGCAGTCTTCGGTATTCCTGATAGATGCGCTCATAGACCGCATGGGCCCCCGAATCGGGTACGTATACTCGTGCGTCGAGGCGCGCCATCCGTTTTGCCGCTTCTGCGATGGTGTTATAGCCACCTATACGTTTACCTGCCGCCACGGCGGCAAACATCGCCGCCCCTAAGGCCGAAGTCTGACCGGATGCAGCCAACTTGATCGGTTTCCCGGTTACATCGGCGAAGATCTGCATTAAAAGCGGGCTGTAGGTCGGCAGTCCGCCGCAGACATACAACTCGTCAACAACAATGCCATGGTGTTCAAAAGCCTGAATAATCGTATGCGTACCAAAGGCGGTTCCCTCAAACAAGGCGCGGTACACGGCCTCCGGCGGCGTGAGCACGGTGTAACCGACGATTAAACCGGATAAGTCCGCATCTACTAACACAGAACGATTGCCGTTCCACCAATCCAAAGCCAATAATCCCGACTCGCCGGGCCGCAATTGTCCTGCCTTCTCCTCAAGAAGAGCATAAATGGAGATACCGCGCTCTGCCGCCTCTCGCTCATATCTACCGGATACCGCATTCTCCACAAACCAGGCAAACAGGTCGCCGACGCAGGCTTGCCCGGCCTCATAACCGTAGAACCCCGGGATGATGCCGTCTTCAACGACCCCACAAATGCCTTCTACAAAGTGTTCTTGAGTGTCCAGCACCATGTGACAGACGCTGGTACCCATCACTAAGACCATCTTCCCCGGCTCTACCACGGTTGTTGCCGGAACTGCGGCATGTGCATCAATCTGAGCCGCGGCTACCGCTGTCCCTGGTACCAGCCCCAGCTTGTTTGCCCACTCGGGCGTAAGGCCGCCCACTCGCTTACCCGCCGGTACGATCATTCCCGACAGCTTTTCGTCCACCAAATGACGCAGGCGAGGATCAAGCCGAGCGAAGAACTCCGGTGCAGGGAAGCCTTTGCCTTTAGACCATAACGCCTTGTACCCCGCTGCGCACGCATTGCGTGTTTCGACGCCGCTGAGTTGCCGGACGACCCAATCCCCGGCTTCTATAATGCGTTCTGCGGCATCATATACCTCCGGCGCTTCGTTGAGGATTTGCCACACCTTAGGTACCAGCCCTTCCGAGGAGAGCTTCCCGCCATACCGCGGCAAGAAAGAGTCGGGCCATGTAGCGGCTACGGCATTGAGCGCCGTGGCCTCGGGTTGGGCGGCATGGTGCCGCCAAAGTTTAACCCAAGCATGAGGATTGTCGCGGAAGCGTTCATCGCAACACAGCGGTCTGCCATCTTTAAAGGTAGGCAAAATGGTACAGGAAGTGCAGTCAACGCCTATGCCGATCACAGCGGCGCCGTCTACGCCGGCTTCCTTAAGTACGGCCGGTATGGTAGTCTCCATGGTTCTCAGGTAGTCCTTAGGATCTTGCAGGGCGAACTCCGGCGGCAGCGGTGGACCGCCATGGGGCAAAACCTGATCGATCACGCCATGAGCATACTCGTAAACAGCAGTAGCTAGTTCCCGGCCGTTGCTTACATCCACGAGTACGGCTCGACCCGAACGGGTGCCGAAATCCACACCGATGGTGTATCTTGCCATGGCTCCGCCCTTTCCTTCCATTCCAGTAATCCGGCGCTTTGACGCAAACGTCGGTAACAAAAACGTCTGTCCGTACCTTGCGGTTACATTCAACTTGCCGGCTGTAGCAGCCTATGAGATGCCATAGTCACACTACTACCAGCGAAAACCGGTAAACTGTTTCCTGCAACGGGTTGGCGTTTGGTTAACTCGATGACCTGACGCCCTCGCCTGAATTTATCGTGTAGAGTCTTAAAGATGCTTTGTCGGCAGCAGCGAACCGGATCATGAATGTACTCCGACGCCTACCCCGGCTCGCCTCAGGACAACCAACCGTCGCAGAGTTCTGAATCTGGATAATCCTGCCTTCCACTTCGCTGTTTAACGTACGTCTACCTGCATGCGCATGCACTTTGGTAGGGATTCATCGCATCGGCCGTAGCCTAAAGAAGGCTGCGGTATTGTACGGTTCAACCCACCAATGAGTCAACCTCGCCTGCACGTTGTCGGGAGTTCCCGATCAAACCGTGATGCGTAGGGTTGCAGACGGAGGAAGAGAGCGAAACATCGAGAGTCCTATATGCGAAAAATGAGCCCACTTCGCTGTAGATGACAAGGTTTAATGGTTGTAAAACGATTGGTTTGGGTATATCCTAGAGATAGTTATTACGATAATAATATTAAAGGAGTAGATACGGGATGGCTAAGCTCGCTCTGTTTGGTAATGCGCCGGTTCGCAAGGTGCCGTTTCCGCAGTGGCCGCAGTGGACCGAACAAGAGGAACGCAACATACTGGATGTTCTGCGCAGCGGACAGTGGTTCCGTTACTTGGGAGACAAGGTGAAACAGTTTGAGGAAAAGTTCGCCGCTTATCATGACGCCATGTATGGTCTGGCGGTAACCAGCGGTACTGCCGCCCTTGAGGCTTCACTTTCGGCGCTCGGCGTAGGACCGGGAGACGAGGTGCTTGTACCGAGCTACACCTTTGTGGCTAGCGCCACCTCGATTATCACCAACGGCGCAACACCTGTTTTTGTGGATATTGACTTAAAGACCGCCAATATTGACCTTGCATCAGCCGCAGTTGCGATAACCGAACGCACTAAGGCGATGATGATCGTACACTTCGGCGGTTGCCCCTGCGATATGGATCAGGTCTTACAGTTTGCCAAGTCACATAACCTGAAGGTGATAGAGGATGCCGCTCATGCCCACGGCGGCAAATGGGACGGTAAAGGTTTGGGTTCATTTGGCGATATTGCGGGATTCAGCTTCCAGAACAGCAAGAACATCACCGCAGGCGAAGGCGGTATTGTCTTAACGAGTTCGGAAGAGCTGATGAACCACGTATTCTCCTATCACTCCTATGGACAGCGCAGGGACTATCCTTGGTACTCGCACCATGTGGTGAGCCGTAATTTGCGTATGACAGAGTGGCAAGGCGCCATCTTGCTCGCTCAACTTGAGCGCATGCCGGAGCAGACGGAGCTGCGCTTGAAGAACGCGCGGAAGCTCGACGCAGCGCTGCGAGAAATAGGTGTGTTCACCGTAATGGGATCCGACGATCCCCGCGCTGCCCAAAGGGCTTACCACCTGTATCAGTTCCGTTATGCGCCGGGTATTGCGGGCGTAAGCCGCGAGCGTTTCCTTGAGGCGCTGCGTGCCGAAGGTATCCCTTGTTCAGCAGGTTATCCGGTCCCGTTGCACAAACAGCCGTTGTTCGCTGGTGTGAAGCCTCCGGCCGGCCTCCAGTCTTATCAAGACCTGGAGCTGCCGAATACGGCAACTTTGTGCGATGAAAACATCTGGCTTGTACAGAGCCTGCTGCTGGGTGCCGATGCCGATACGCAAGACATCATCGACGCTATCGCCAAGATTGTTGAGAATGCCGACGAGCTGCGGTAGCATAAGTCACACCGTCACATAGAGCGGTTTAGCGCCGGGATTGCCGGATGGGCGGGTACGTGACTCGCCCATCCGGTTTTTTTAGGGGAGGCTGGTCTTCGGCTCGCGGCGTTCTCGCAGGCATGCCGCCTTATATAAATATGTCGGCGCAACGGCATTAGAATTGGCTGCGCTAGAAGCTTCCCGTCCAGCGGAGATGAGAATCGACTGAGCCGGCGCCTAGCCGGACCGGCCTTCACGGACACCCCCAGCCAAGATTCCTTTCCGCACCAAATGCTGCCGCACCGTACCAATATCGTTGGTCA
>DUQB01000138.1 GCA_012838035.1 Bacillota bacterium
AGTCTTGTTCCGCTACTATGAAAAGTAGCGCCGAGATCTTTCAGGAGCCGTATACGAGATCCGTACGTACGGTTCTGTGAGAGGGTTGACGCTGTGCGATGATCGGCACAGCGTCACCCTACTCGATTGTGTCGCGTTCCTGTCGCGGTCCATCGATCGCCCCCCGGCCTTATTACCCCCATCTCTGCCTGTATTTTTAATAAATCGTAACATTCTGGAGCAAGCCGTCTGGTTGGTTACCAGCTTGACACATGCTTACTCCAAAGCCTAGACTAGGTGTAATGAACTGCAGATCCCAGTGCGGCAACGCTGTTTCAAGGCTCATAAGCAACATCCGTTCAGCTTGTTCAATTCCCATTGTGCGAACATGCGCTTGGAAGTACGGTGAAAGAGAGCGTTATGATGACCAAAGCGATGAAGAACCGCTGGCCGATTCCGAAGTTAGCAGCGTGTACCTGCGGCAGGGCTCATACGCCGGCGCCGGGCATGCCTCCGGTCCTTATGGGCGAAGAGAGCTTAAGGTCCGCAGCTGCGTTGCTGCAAGAAACCATGGGTCCCGGTCCGTTTATGATGGTTGCGGATTGTAATACGCAACCGCTTGCCGATATCATATCCGCACGGCTGAGTTCTCTTCCTCATACCGTGTTTACGTTTCCTCACGCCGCCGAAGCTACCGCACAGTCGGTTGCGTTGATAGAAGCAGCGCTTCCAGCCGATGCCAAAGGTCTCATCGCGGTAGGTTCAGGCAGCATCACCGACTGTACCCGCTTGGTCTCCTTTAAGGCGGGCCTGCCCTTCGCCGTATTTCCCACCGCCGCCTCCATGGACGGTTACCTTTCTTGGGGCGCTCCGGTGCTGGTTGACGGTTATAAACGTACATATCCCGCACAAAGTCCTGCCGTCGTCATTGCCGACCCGGAGATTTATGCCGCTGCGCCCATTACACTTACACAGGCCGGGTTCGGCGACATATTGGGTAAATACACCTCGTTGGCCGATTGGCGAATCGGACATCTGCTTCTCGCGGAATATTGGTGTTCGGCCATAGTATCCAGCGTTGAGCAAGTACTGGGCGAATGTATGGACATTGCCGATCAATTAGCTACGGATCCGGTTGCCGCGGCGACAACCGTCATGCAAGCTTTGCTGGTAACCGGTCATGCGATGATTTGCGTAGGTAATTCGCGCCCGGCCTCCGGCGCGGAGCACCATATTTCGCACTACTGGGAGATGCGGGCGCTGGCGGAAAATCAGCCTGCGCCTTATCACGGCGCGCAGGTGGGCGTGGCTTGCGTATTAAGCGCCGCTATTTACGAGGCGCTGTTGGTACGAGAGAGCTTGGTGGAAAAACCTTTTGAGTGGGCGGGAAGGCAGGAGTCTCTCAGCGATCACATCATCCGACAAGCGACGGTAAATGCCGGTTATGCCAAGGATGCGGCAGCCCAAGTTCTTGCCGACAATCCTCGGAAACATGTGGAACAGGCGACGCAACTGAGTTTTGAGCAAATCAACGCTTGGTGGGCGCAATGTCGCAACATCCTGGAGCATCGTCTACCGAGCCCAAGTATGCTGGTGGCTGCGCTGCGTCGTGCCGGAGCCCCTGCTACGCCGCGCGACTTAGGCATTTCCCCGGACTGGGTCTACGATGCGATCGTATATGCGCGCGAACTGCGTCCCATTCTTACCATCTTGGACGTGGCCGCGATGGCCGGCGTCCTGGAACAGATGGCGGAACGGCTGGCGGAAGAGTCCAGTCGGTGGTGATTCGCCGGATGCATTTCTTCGCGTAGGGTCAAGTGTCGCCTGCGGTCCATCTGCATATGATGGCCTGAGGTGATGCGGATGAAGAGGGGCCGAACCGTACGGAAACGGACCAGACGCGGCAAGAAGAGGTCCCCGGTGAGTGGCTACGGTTACCAGGTGTCTTCTGCCGGTACCAACTACCAAACAACTCGCATTTGGGCGGACAGGGGCGGTTGCGGCTGTTGTGGGGGCAGATAGGCCCGAGCGGTATTGGTTGTGGAATAGCCGAGCCCAAGGCGCCTGACTGTCTCGCGCTTTCCTTCGGCGTAGGTTCTCGGTAGGCGCAAAGGGCTCGGTATCTAATGCGTTTAGTATGTACCGATGATCAGACCCGTGCGTCGCAGATTGGCAGTAATCACCACGCTTACTTCAGCATGCTTATACGCTTCCGACCAGTTGAACCGAGTCCATTCATCCCAGGTGAGAAAGGCGCTGCGTAAACGATTACCGAAACCGAAGATATCTGCGCCCCACTCTTGCGTCATGCTGATCGTCGTTTCCACCCATTGCTGCAGTTGCTTTTCCACTGCGGTCTCCAAGTCGCGCAGTGATTCTACGGATCTGATACGGTCACCTGTAGATACCGTCTCCATGTCACAATCGATGACCAACTCCACAGAGATCTTATAACGGGTGCCGGCGTCTTCTACACGGATGCGCGGCGGACGACCTTTGTAAAGGAGCAAGGAGACGGTTTCATCGGGATGACGGGGCATTTTGACGCTGATGATCGTTCTATGGAAATTATTCCTCAACATGTTGTAGACCAGCGCGCTGTTGCCGTCGAGTACCCCCACCATCTTGTCGTTTCTAAAAACCGCCAAGCCGATAAAATCGATCGGGTTGCCGCCGGAGCGCGGAATACTGCCGGGCAGGTAGCTGCCCACAGAACGCAGAGGAGGTTTTTCGCCTGTCTCTTCCGCTTGCTCCTCCGACATTTCGGCCTTAGCTTCCCGATCGGCTTGTTCATCCTTTGTCAATGCGGTCGGTTCTCGCTCTTTAGCCTTGGCGGCCGCGAGCACGGTTTCATTGATGGCGGCCAGAGGGATCACTGCCGCGCCTTCTGTCGCCAGCGTCGAGTAAAACAGGTTTAAGGGCATTGCTGTAGTTAAACCGTGGACATTTTGCTCTCGGCTGACCAACTCGATGAACTTTGATGTGTTCACCTCCAAAAGCGGTTTGTTTTCATTGATAAAACGGAAGGCGTTACCGCGAGAAATGTACAGTAAAGTCGTGCCGCGAATTTCCAAACCGCGCAACAGAGGCTGACAAACATCTTCAATGCTTTCTCTGGCCAAGTCCTCACTGATGATAATTGTGCGAGCATGGTCCAAACTTACTTCGCGTCCGGTAAAAAGCTGCGTCATGACAAGCGCTTCGGCCAAAGAATGGGTTTGAACCTGCGTGTTGATATAAGGTTCTTGGCCGTCGCCGCTGAACGCCAGTTGTCCTTGAATTCTACCTAAAAGACGCGGTACGGGAATACGCGTACCAATCTGATACGGCGCTTTTTCCCCTTTATCAAAAGTGATGGTAAATACGAATGCCGTTTCATCTATCTCCCCGATTCCCGCACATCCCGACAGCAGGTTGACGCCGAGGAGCAATAATGTCAGTAAAGCAAATCGACCTTTCATGGTTGAGCCTTCACCTCTTGCTTGCCCCGCAGCTTAATCAGACCGATAAGCGCAATAAGCGTCGGTAGAATGAGCGTGATGACAAACCCGAACGAGCGCATATAGATCCAGCTCCATTTATCCACGACGGGGAAACTTTTTGGCATAATGGCTGTTGTCATCAAGATGGCGCCGTAGGGTAAAAGGAGCGGCTTGGTGTCTGCGATGTTGAAGATCTGCTTGTAAACATATATCCCGGTGCCGATCATAACGGCGATTTTTAATAAGGCCGCAAACACCCAGATGATAAAGATGACCGATTCCAGCCGCTCCAAAAATCGGCCGAAAGACAAGGTGCGGGCCAACGAAAAGTAGGGAATGGTGATGTACGCGGCTACAGGATAACTGTTCACCATGCTGTTGGCCACCACCACCAACATGAAGATGAGACCGGTGACGATCATAGCGGATATACTGACCTTCATCAGATTCACCTGCGGCTGAACGGCGTTGGCCAACAAGGCGGTCAGTATGATGTCTCCCATAACGCCTGCCGCAAAAACACCTCCGAATAACGTATCGTCCACTCCCTTGCCGAAGAAGGGCAAAAGGTAGCTTGGTTCCCAGTAAGTCCACGCCAGCACCAAAGGGATGAACACGCTTAAGGCAATAAAAGGCAGCGATATCCAGCAGGACTTGGCTATGACGTTCCACCCTTTATAGCAGCCGTAAAGGCCGAACAGCACCGATGTGATCATGATGACGCTGACGGGCAGGCTGCGCAGGGATGTAAGAACGATGGCTTCACCGAAAAGCCGGATGATGAGAGCGCCGGTGACTACATAGTGCCCGACGAGAAGCATGTTGACCACATTACCTAACCATGTACCCAGAATTTGCGTATTGAGCGAGATGAGATTTTGACCCGGACGCCGCTTTAGGAGCAGATTGACGATAAATATGCATATCAAAGAAACGCTGATGGCGATAGAGAGCGCCAACCACGCCGCATTTCCCGCGATGAGAAAAAAGTAGCGCGGCGTGCTGAAGTATACCAGTGAAGAGACGGTAATGAGCAGCAGAGCGTATAATTCCTGCGCGCCCAAACGGTTACTTTTTCTCATGGTTATCCTCCTGCATCCATCCTCTGCTGATGCGCGGTTTCTTTACCCGATCCGGCGATTGGAGATAATCCGGTCGGGTTTCATGCAGCCAAAGAGGAGAGCGAAATACGATATCCAAATCGGTTTTGGTGGAAGGCGCAACCGGTGACAAGTAGCCGACTCCGAAACTAGTAATGCTGGTGGTGTAGAAAATCTGTACGGCTAAACCGAGCACGATGCCGTAGAGCCCCAACGCATAGCCGATAGCGATGTAAAGAAACCGGATGATCCGTGTAGAGAACTGCAGTTGGTAGTTGGGGATGGCGAAAGCGGCCAAGGCCGTAGTAGCAACGATAATGATCAGAATAGGGCTGGCAACAGCGGCCGCCACTGCGGCTTGTCCTAAAACCAAAGCGCTGACGATACCTAGCGTGGGTCCGATTACGCCGGGTACGCGAATACCTGCTTCTCGAATGACCTCAAAAGAGACTTCCATCATGACGACCTCCAGCCAACAGGGGAAGGGCACGCCTTCTCGCGATCCGGCGATTGCCAGCAGCAGGTCCGAAGGCAGAATGGCATGATGGTGCTCAACGATCGCCAGATATATGCCGGGTAACAAGTAGGCTACGAAGATGGCGGCAACACGCACTATGCGCAGTAGAGTGCCGAAGGCCGGGCGTAAATAGGAATCCTCGGGAGTTTTGATCAAGGTAAAAAAGGTGATGGGCACAATGAGCGCAAACGGGCTGCCGTCGAGAATGACTGCTATTTTGCCTTGCATCAGATGGATCGCCACACGGTCGGGGCGCTCAGTTGTGAGCGTTTGGGGGTAAAGGGAATTCGGGTGGTCCTCAATCATTTGCTCAATGTGACCGGGTTCGCGCAAGAAAGAACCCTCAAGGCTGCTTAAACGGCGGCGCACCTCATCCACAAGCTTCTGGTTAGCCACCCCTGCGATATATAAAACGAACGCCGAGTTGCCGCTGCCGATGTCGACGGATTCCGTGATGAGATCTTTATTCCGCAGGTAGTTGCGCACTAGCGATACATTAACACGTTTGTTCTCGGAAAAAGCTTCTTGTGGTCCTTGTACGACGGTTTCCACTTCCGCCCGACCAATGGCGCGACTAGGGAAGTTGCGCGCCTCGATAGCCAGCGCCCGTGCGTCTCCATCCACAAAGAGCAACGCCAAACCGTCGACGAGATTCTGAATCACTTCCGCCCATGTTTCTATAATGGCTACCTGATGCACAGGCATCAGATGCTCCTCCACCGTTTCTATCACATACGGCGCGAGTTGGGTATCGCGCGCTTTTCCTAACAGCATTAATGGTTGTAGTACGGAGTAAGAGAGGCGGTCGGAATTGACGATGCCTTCGATATAGACGAGTAGACCGCATTGTCCGGTTGCTTGCAGAGTGAAATCACGGATGACCAAATCGGTGTTTTGTGGTTTGTGAAACAGGCGCTCAAGGGTAGAGCGGTTGGCGTCCAGGTTCGCCGCAATGCGATCTTCAGGTGACTCGCCGGTGAGCTTTTCGCTGATGGGTACCGGTTTGCGCAATGTCCGTTCGGGGCGTTTCTCGCGTTGAGCCGTCGGTTGGGGCGCAGTCGTCGCTTCCGCATCTTCTGGTGTGTCAGTTTTGTTATAGGCTCCCGGGGCGGCGCCGGTGTCTCCGCCTTGTTCCGTCCGCGGTGCGACACTGCCCGCTGCGGCTTTTTGCTCCGTAGGGGGAATTTCCCCGGCACGCTCAGCCTCTTGTGCCCAAGTACCCTCTTCCAGGATAAAAACATCATCTTTAGGCGGTTGATACTGCAGGAGGTTTTTGAGAAACTTAAGCACGGACATAGGAAAACTCCCTTAGGCGTTGGCGATGAAAAGCGCGCAGATAGGGATGATCACGGAGAAGGCCGCAAGCAGCATTACGCCTACACAAGCGGTACGTTCACCCTGTTCCCATAGCCATACCACATAGCTGTGGGCGTACACGACGCCCAGCAGCACGATGAGTATGCCGACGATCCACATGTCGCTTCGTTCCCTTCTAACGCTTCCAAACGCAGATGTCGCGGAGGATCGGATTCGGCCGGTCTGTGCTCCGGCGCTTACTTGGTATATCCTTTCCAGCTGTGGATAAATCATGCAGGTGAGGTGAAGCATGTCCGCCTGACCGGAAATAAATGCGGCCGGAATAGGGATGGTCTATCCGGCCTGCGGTATGAGGACATGTTTGCGTGGAGGCCAGCGTTCAGCGCCGGTAACAGTGGGGTCAGTCCATCTCCTTGATATTGCGCAACACCTCCCGGGTCACTCGCGCAACGACATCTGCCAATCGGCTTTCACTCAGATGGTTACAGGTTTCTTGCTCGGACTCGGCCGCCGGCATACGAGGCGTTGAAGATAAAGCGGGATGCATCCCTTGTACGCCAAGTTTCTTACGCACTTGCATCAGCTTTTCCACATTGGCCGGAGAGATTTCCCGTTCTCGACCTAACAAGCAGGCGGAAAGGCTGATTTGGGCCGCCAACTCAATGGTCTCCATTTTGAAGTAGGCATTGGTGAGGTTATGGCCTACGGTCAGGGCGCCGTGGTTTTCCAACAGCATGGCGTCGTGGTGATTAAGCAGCTCTTTGAGAACATCGCCGAGCTCCTCGGTTGACGGCGTACCGTATTTCGCAATAGGCACCCAACCTAAGCTGATGATCACCTCGGGCAGGAGCATTTTGTTCATCGGAATACCCGCCACCGCAAAGCCTGTGGCCGTGGGGGGATGAGCATGTACGACAGCCTTTACATCCGGTCGCATGGCATAAACGGCCCGGTGCATCTTTAATTCGGAGGAGGGGTTCAGCTCACCGGCGATTTTATTTCCTTCGGGGTCGAGCTTGATAATCATGTCCGGGGTCATAAAGCCCTTACTCACGCCGGTGGGGGTTGCCAGAAGGCAGCCGTCCTCTAGGCGGACGGTGATGTTACCATCGTTAGCCGCCACATACCCTCTGGTCCAAATTCGTTTACCGATGTCGCAGATATCCCGGCGCAGTTGTGATTCGCTTTGCATAAAAAAACCTCCAACATGTTCCTTTGTGTGTGCGCGGCAGTGTAGGGAGGCGCTGCGCGTACAACGGCATAGAGGACTTCGCCGCCTCCCTTCGTGCTCCTGCGCGGTTCGGGCAAATCATCCGCAGTTGATGTCGCCTTGTCATAGGCGGATGGAACCGGCGCCCTATGGTTTGAGCGGCTGGTCCGGTTTGTTCTAGACGCGTTGCGTTCCTAGCAAGTAATCACTTGGACGCCCAAAGCTTCAATCGCCTGAATGTCGGCGCGATCGGCCTCTGCTGAAGTCACGATGGTATGCACGGCCGTGAGAGGTTCCACTACGATCTGTTCCACTTTGCCGATTTTGGTGTGGTCCGCAACCAATACCGCGCGTGCGGCGGCGTGAATCATGGCGCGTTTAACCTGGACGGCTGCGGGGTCTCCATCGGTAATTCCGGCTGACACGCAAAAACCATGGCTCCCGACAAAAGCGATGTCTACCCGCATCTTCTTGATGTTCGCCACCGCTACCGAGCCCGCCAAATAACGGTCGCTGATCAGCTGCCCGCCGGTTAGATGCACCGCGGCGCAGCGCCCGTAGGCTTGTAGTAAATAAGCGATCTCTAAGGAGTTGGTATACACGGTAATGGCCAATGTGCGCAACAAACCTCGCGCTACTTCCAGCATGGTGCCGCTGCTGTCTTCAATCAGAACCTTCTGTCGGGGTTGCGCCAATTGCGCCGCCACACGTCCAATTCGAGCTTTGAGATGATGGTTGGGATGAAACTGGTCCGAGTAGAACCAATCCAGACCGGCGTGCAAGCCTTCGGGAGCGACCGCGCCGCCGCGGACTCTTTGGATGACGTTGCGGGAAGCCAGCAATGCCAAGTCGCGGCGCAGGGTGGGATAAGACACGCCCAGCTCCTTCTGCAACGTCTGGATATCTACGCTGCCTTGATCTTTCACCATTTTAGCCAGTAGACGCAGCCTGGCCTCTCGCATGAGCATCATTCCTTATTGCAGCAGATGATGGCAACGGTTCGGTTCAAACGACGGCAGGTCGCCGGTTGCTATTAGCTTACGGAAGCTGCTTCGGATCGCCGAAATCGGGAATGGTTAAGGTTTCGCCATCACGTAAGGCCGACTTATGCGCATACACGCCCATAAGCATGTAACGGACGGCTTCCCAGGCATGAATCGCCGGTTGGCGCTCTTCCGCAACGGCGCTGACGAACTCGTGGACCAAGTAGGGGTGAGAACCACCATGGCCTTTGGGCTGGAAATCGCCGGGATCCGTGGCGTCGGGTCGGCTGATGCGATGAAAGGCCAGAGCCACCTCATCGGGGAGGGGGTCGCGCATTTCCGCTTCCGTAAGCTGAACCACCGCAAGAGGTTGCGCCGGCGATGCTGCGGTGCGGCAGTTTTCTTTCCAAGTATTTTCTGAAAATGTACCCCGGGTGCCCATAATGCGAAACGTCTCGCTCTCCATACCCAGCGTACCGGCGCACTCGCGGAACTCGCAGACGCGCACTGCGGTGCCGTTGCTCATTTGGAACAGCGCGGTTTCATTACTAAAGGCGGCATCGGCGAAGTACGGGTCGGCGGTTTGGTTGGCATAGCCGTAAGCGGTCACCTTGACGGCACGGGCTCCCATAACCGTTACGGGACCACAGGTGGAGTGCGTAGGATAGTGCATCGGTCCGTCTTTAATCCCCTTGACGGTATAGCGCTCCTTATATGCCGTCCATTCTCGGCCTGAAGTCGAGGAGGTGCGGTCGTGCTGCACCTGACGCAAATTGGTTTTGGCGTCCACATCGTGGAAGTACTCGCCTTCAGCGTAAACAAAGTCGCCAAAGGCCTGCTCGCGCGCTTTGCGGCGGCAGAACATCGTTTGCGGGCGATAGTAGGTGGTTTCGCCGAGCATGTAGTACTGCCCGGTACGGCGACAAGTCTCTATCAGGCGTTCGCACCAATCAATAATCTCGTCCCCATCAGGTACGGAAATAATCGGCACGGCGCTATAGACATGCTTTCCGGCCGACATGGCGTCGATGCATTGCGGCGCATGTAACCAGGGTTGGGTCATGATCACCACCGCATCTACGTCTGATTTCAGCAACTCCGCCAAACTGCCGTACATGTCGCGGGAGTTAAACTTCTTATCCCATCCGGGGCGCCGGGCGACGGCCTTCATGCGCTCAGGTTCGCGGTCACACAAGGCAACACGGTCTACCAAAGGATGGCTGCGGAAGAGATCGGCAAAAACGCTGCCGAATCTGCCTAGGCCCACTAAACCGAGACTGATGCCCATTAAGATACACCTCGCTTAATCCGCAGAATATGGACTGTCGGCATGCCTTAGCATGTACGCTTTCTTCGAGGATCGGGCATGTTTAACCTGCGTAAAAAACGGGGTTTGTCGCCTAAAGCTTCAGCTTCCCCTGCCTGACCGATGCTGCTGCTCGGAGGGCAAACGATCATAATCGATCACTTTTTCACCGCCGACAGCCGGTAAAGCGCAAGGGCTTCGCCCATTGAACCGGAATAAATGATATAAAGATTAAGGAGTCTAATAACCATTCCCTGGGAGAAAGGATGTCTTGTTATGCATGCTCTTGATGCCTTGATCCGGCTGGATCACGACGAGAAGGCCCGTTTGGGGGTTGTACATACTCCGGGCGAGATCGCGCAGCAACCTAAAGCTTGGCAAGAAACATACGCGATCATAGCTTCTCAGCAGGGTGAATTACAACCTTTCGTGAGCAAAGCTTTGGCTCAGCCGGCAAATTCAGCGGTGCATATGGCGGGCGCGGGTACGTCGCATTTTGTGGGCGAATCGGTACGCAACGTACTCTCAGCGGGGTGGCGAACCTCAGCTACTCCGGTGGCGTCAACGGAAATCGTACTCTCTCCGGAAACCTTAATCGCTCCGCAAGCCAAGATGCTGATTAGTTTCGCGCGTTCCGGCCAAAGTCCTGAAGGCAACGCGGCCCTGCAGATGGTCCATGCACTGCGTCCGGACGTCTGCCATTTGGCGGTTACTTGTAATCGTGACGGTGAACTGGCCCGCTTGGCCAAGGAGTTGGGACCGCAGGGTTATGCCCTGGTACTGCCGGATATGACGAACGATAAGGGCTTGGCTATGACCAGTTCTTATTCCAGTATGGTGATCGCGGCGCAAGCTTTGGCCTTGCTGCCCAACTTGACGGCATATGAGCCGATTTTGCAGCAACTTGTCGAGGCCGCCGAGCACGTAATGGCCAAGTACGCCGACGAAGCGAAACGCCTTGCCGGATTAGATTTCTCCCGAGCCGTGTATATCGGCAATCGCGATTTGTACGGCGTGGCGTTGGAGTCACATTTGAAGATGCAGGAAATGACGGCCGGACGGGTGCTTTGCAAGGCGGAGTCCACCTTAGGTCTGCGGCACGGCCCCATGGCGGCGATGGATGAACAATCGCTCGTCGTGATGTTTATGTCGGCCGATCCGTATGTAAGGCAGTATGAGATGGATTTACTGCGCGGCATCGCCGATCAGCAACTCGGTCAGGCGCGTGTGGTCATCGCCGATCAGGCGTCCGCCGAATTGCAGGCCTGCGCCGATCTAGTCGTGGAGTTGGCACCGAACGGACAACCTATCCCCGACTTATACAAAGCGCCGGCCGCCATCGTCTTTCCGCAGCTGTTGGCGCTATTCCGTTCCTTAGCGGAAGGTTTGCAGCCCGATGCGCCGAGTCCCGGCGGCGTCATTCACCGGGTAGTACAAGGCGTACGCATCTATCCTTATTCTAAGGAGGCGAAGTAACCCCATGGTGGCCCGAGTTATCTGCGACATTGACGGTTGTCTCGTGCCTCCCCGCGGTGAAATGTGGGACTTTCCCGGATTGGAGCAAGTGGCGCAGTTGAGCGGCAGCGGCCGGATTAAGCTGGCGTTGTGTTCCGGTCGACCGGCTGCTTTTCAGGAAACATTGGCTCGCATGCTGATGATCGACTCCTACTGCATCTGTGAAAACGGCGCCGTACTTATGCACCCGATTACCAAGAAACAATTGGTGCATCCGGATATTTCCCGCGATTTCCTGCGCGAGCGTCCCGGAATTATGCAACGCTTGCAAGAATTGGTGCAAGGAACGAGCGCCATTATTGAGTTCGGCAAAGAGATCCAAATCAGCGTGAATCCGCCGGATAAAAACGAGTTGCCCACTTTATGGGATAAGGTGCAAAAAGAACTGCAAGGCGCCCCCGTACAGCTGATGAACTCCGGTCGCTCCATTGAAGTGGTGCCCCCGGGGATGTCCAAAAGCGCAGGGTTGCGTCTATGGGCCGAATTGGAAGGCGTAGCTATCGCCGATGTGGTATCCATTGGTGACGGCGATAATGACCTTGATATACTTAAAACCGCCGGCACTGCCGCCGCACCGGCCAATTGCAGCCCGAACGTGCGAGCCACCGTTGCTTATGTTTCAGAGAAACCCATGGTACAAGGCGTCATTGATATTATAGAACGCGTAGCCCAAGGTACGCTTGTTCAGCGTTAAGCGCAGCCTTGCCATGGTTTGGAAACCGCGAAAATTAAGTTTCATGAAATGAGGGATCCGTATGGCGCTTGTACCTCTGCAAGAATTACTGCAAGACGCTAGGAAAGGCGGTTATGCCGTAGGGCAGTTCAACTTCAGTACCATGGAGTTTGCGCAAGCCACGCTGGCTGTCGCTGCAAAAGAGCGGGCGCCTTTCATCCTAGGAGTAACCGAAGGCGGCATTAAACACATGGGTGTGGAGTTTGCGGCTGCAGTGGGAAAAACGGTGGCGCAACTCACGGATCTGCCGGTGGTGCTACATTTGGATCACGGCAGCGATTTTGACGTGATCATGCGCTGCTTGCGCGCCGGGTTTACTTCCGTAATGTTTGACGGCTCGCGTTATCCCCTGGAAGAAAACATCGCACGCACAAAGGAAATCGTGCGTATTGCGCACAGCATGGGTGCGTCGGTGGAAGCCGAAGTCGGCGTAGTAGGCGGAGTGGAAGACGATCACAGCGTGGATGAAGCCGACGCTTTGGTTACCGATCCTCGGGATGCCCGACGCATTGCGGAAGAAACAGGGATCGATGCGCTGGCGATAGCGGTAGGCAATGCGCACGGCATGTATAAGAGCATTCCGAATATCCGCACTGATGTAATTGCGGCTACGGCTGCGGTTACCGATGTTCCCTTGGTACTCCACGGGGGCTCCGGCATCCCCGATGAGTTGGTGCGCGCCGCGATTGCCGCCGGTATCTGCAAAGTGAATGTCAGCACGGAGTTCCAACTGGCATTTACATCTACTTTGCGCGACGTACTGACGGCAGATCCGAAGCTGCAAGACTCGCGCAAATGCTTGGGACCTGCACGCGATGCCATTAAGGCCGTTGTCGCGGAAAAAATCAAGCTGTTCGGCATAGCAGGACGCGCCTAGGCTATGGGCGGCCTTGCGCCGAACGCAGCTCATATATAGGTAAAGGTTTTGGAGGCGGGATTCATGTTCTGGGTAGCAGACGGTGGCGGCACAAAGACGGAAGGGGTGCTGGTTGACGCCGCTGGTACGGTATTAGCGCACAGCGTCGGCGGACCGTGTAACTTAACCGCACTGGGAGCTGAAACATGCGCCGCAAACTTGGATGCGTTACTGACCACCTTGTGTGAAAGCGCGCAGGTAGAGCGTAACCGCATTACACATGCCTTTCTTGCTTTGGGCGGTTTAGATACGGAACAAGACCGGTTGGAGTTCAACGCGGTGATTCCTTCTCTATTTCCGCAGCAAACGACGGAATGGCAAGTGGAAAACGATGTGTTGGCCGCTTTGTACAGCGGAACCTTGGGCAAACCGGGTATGGTCCTGTTGGCAGGGACCGGATCCATGGCGATGGCTCTGGATATACGGGGCAAACTGCTGCGCAGCGGTGGCTGGGGTTCCCTAGTAGGCCGTGATCCCGGCAGTGCTTTTTATGTGGGGCAGATGCTGCTGGCGCACGTCATGCGTGAGTACGACAAGGGGCATGAACCCGATGCGCTGGCACGGATGGTGATGGCTCAGGCCGGGGTAGAGACGCCGCATCAATTAATCGATTGGGTGGAAGGCGCCGTTTCTCCCACCGGGCAAGTGGCGCAAGCAGCCAAAACGGTGGATGCCGCCGCGGTCCAAGGGAACGAACTGGCCGAGCAGATCCTTGTTAAAGCGGCTAAAACGATGGTGGAGCACTTCTGGATGCTAGTGCCGCAATTAGATTATTCCGGCATGGATGAAGTGCCTGTCGTGCTGGCCGGCGGCATGTTTAAATCCGCGCTGTACAAAGAGACCGTGCAGCAGCTCATCCTGGCTGCCGGTAAACCATGGCGCGCGGTGGTGCCTGCCGTGCCTCCGGTAGGCGGCTCGTTTGTCGGCGTACTACAGTTGGCGGGCCTACCCGTAACCGGTGAGGTCATGAAGCGATTTGCGCAAACGCTGGCGCAGGTGAAGCAGTAGCCCAATTTATGGCGCTTAAACTGTTGGTAGATGAGCAAATGCATAGCAGCCGAACGAAGGATCGTACCGGCTGCTTCTCTTTTTTTAAGCCATAAACGGTTGCGTCTTATGCCTATTGCTGTTGGGCATAGTAATCCATAATGGCCGATACTTGCTCGTGGATTTGCTGGAGTATCGTAGCCGGCGCCGCTCTGCCGTTCCAAATATTGCTGAGGTGGCTGTTGACCACCGGGTCAATGGCCTCGGCGTTAAACAGTACATACCCGGCGTAGGCGTCCGGACTGAACGCTGTTTCGATATAGGCCGGCCAGTTGGCGGGGAGATCGCTCGCCACGGTCGGATAGCGCTGCATCGCTTGTCTGAGCGAAGGCAGACGCTGGGTGATGCGAGCCATCTCCATTTGGTTTTCTACCGAGCCCACGAGGAATTTTACCCATTGCCAAGCCGCCTCTTTTTTCTCGCTTAAGGCGATCACCTGGAAGCCATCCGGGTTCACCCGGCTGGAACGATTAGCCGGTCCCTTAGGTGGTACGGTTACGTCCCATACCGCAGGCAGGTAAATGGTACCCGGTCCGTCTACGACGGTGAAACCGACCGTCTCTTGCGGCATATCGTTGACCTGGTAGTTGGGTGAGTTGACTTTATCCACGTTGAGCAGCTCGTTTAAGAACTCAAAAGCTTGCAGCGTAGCGGGTGAGTTCCAATTACTCTTGGTGGGATTCACGAGTGTGTCGTAGACCAAAGTGCCGGCTTGGTGTACTTGCGCTTCCCAACGATAATGGATGCGGCTGGTGCCCCAGGTGTCTGTTACTCCGTCACCGTTAACATCGCCGGTAAGGCGGCGGGCGCTTTGTCTAAGCGTATCCCAGGTCCAGTTTTCACCTAGTTGCCGCGGATTGGGCAAACCGTTCTGCGCGAAAAGATCGACATTGAAGATGGTGACGATCGGAAGAATGCTCACGGGCAGACCCCATAAATAGCCGTCAGGTCCGGTAGTGCCGGCAATGGCTGCCGGGGCCATTTCCTGGACGGGAATGCGATCGCGCTCTACATAGGGGCGTAAATCCTCGAACAGCTTCTGCTTTACCAACGGCGCGGCCAAAACCGGGTGAGCATCGGTTACATCGGGTGGCACCCCAGCGGCGATCAAGGTCATGAGCTTTTCTCGATAGTTGCCGCTGCTCGGTACAATGTTCACTTTGATACCGGTGGTCGCTTCAAAACGCGAGGCCATGGTTTCCAGATACTGTTGCCATATTACATTGTGGCTGGCGTACATAAAGTGCGTAATCTCTGTTTGTGCTGCTGCAGCGATACCGTTTGCCGTCAGGACGAGCAGCAACAACCATGCCGGAGCGATGTGGAGCACTTCGCACTTTTTGCACATAAACAACATCCTTTCTCTTACCGATTCGAAGCGCTGGACGCTCCGTTCCCACCGAGGTCGCCAGGGTTAAGGCAGCCGTGACCGTGGTGGGAAGAAACTCCCCGGCGCTTCTTTTTGCCGGTGTTCGCCGTGCAGTATCGGTTACCTTTAAAACGCCTCCGCTTTTCACATCCGCGCCGACCAGGCCGCTGCCGTAAGCACTCCTACTGCCGCACTCTCTTTCCGTACTCGCATCCGCCTTAGGTGAGCAATACGGGCTGTGCTTCAAGCCGGCGTGGTCCACAGACGCTTCATTGAACCGTATTTTCTCTATACTGACTGTTCTTTGCCGTATTGTTCGCTGTTTGGCGCAGTCTTTGCATTGACAACCTGTGTGGACTAGTGTATTTTGGAATTAAGTTACTTGGCTTCATGAAATTATAGTTCCAAACGCTTCCGGGCCTGTATTCCGGCTGTGATGCGCACGTCGCACAAAAGACGATGTGGTGGTGACACATAATGGACATGCGTACGTCCAACCAGAGCGCGGACATCAACACAACCGATCTTCGAACGTTAATTGAACGGATCAGCGCCGACCTATCGCCCGCATTGCTGGCGGTGGCCGATTATGTGCTGGAGCAAGGTCCAAATCTGGTTTTTCGGTCGGTGGATGAAATCGCGTTGGCCAGTCATGTCAGTAAGGCGACCGTCGTCCGCTTCTCCAGGGCGCTGGGTTACGACGGTTTACGCTCTTTTAAGCAAGCCCTGATCTCCAATCGCCTATCTGTAGATAACGCCCACGGCCAACGGGCCGAGAACGGCGCTTCCTTAAAGGAAAAACGTGAGTTTAACCTGGGCGCCGGGCCGCAGGTGCTGCAGGCATTGGCCGATTCGCTGCTTGCTACGGATCGCACGCTGAATTCCGCAACATTCGAGCAAGTAGTCAATCTTATGGCTAAAGCCAGGCAACTGGTTTGGTATGGTACCGGCGACTCCGGATACCTGGCGATGAGTGGGCATCACCGCTGTCAAATTAACGGGCTAAACAGTAAAGCGACTTACTACCCTGAGGACATGCGCTCCACAGCGCGGCAGCTGGGAGCCGACGATGTGGTTATCTGCATCAGCCGTTCGGGGCGGACCAACAGTATGCTGTCGCCTATTCGCGTGGTAAAAACCCAGAGCCCCAGCCGGCTCGTCGCCATTACGGGTGATCCCGGTTCGCCTTTGGCAAACCTGGCGGACTACACCTTGGTTTCCGCCTCAATCGACCTGTATGTTGGTGAGCAACGCACAACCTTGCAAACCACGCAGATGAGTCTAATCGATGCGCTGACCACGGCCTTGTTGGCCAAGAAGTTCCCCAACATACGCAGCACCGGATATTGAGCGCTTTTGTGCGGATTTGCGATGGAAATGAGGGTGATCATGGTCAAGCGTGTCGTCATGATCATGTGGGATGCATTTGGCACCGCCTTCTATGAGCGTTTTAAAGAACTGCCGCATCTGAGCCGGCTGCGCCGCATGGCCACCTGTTATGTCGCCTGCGAAGGGATATATCCCAGCGTTACCAATGTCGTTTGGACGAGCATGATGACCGGCGCGTACCCTGAGAAGACAGGCAATTTAGCCTATTACTGGGATCGCCGGCGGAATGTAGTCAGAGGATTGCATCGAGAATATACGCTGGAGAATTTGGTGGAGTCTTTGGCGCGCGGTGGCCGTACCAGCGGTTCAGTAGGTATGTTTATGCTGCTGCGCCATGGATTGCATTGGGAGCACGAAGGTGGCGCCGGGCGCCTTTACATACAGCCGCCGCCGGACTTTACCGTCCGAGTAAAAGAAACGATCAGGCTGTACCGGGGAGAGTATGGCTATAAGCCGGAGTTCATCACGGTGTATACGGCGGTGCTGGACTCCTTGGCGCATCAGGTCGGACCGAATGATCCCCGGATAGACCAGCTGATAATGCATTTGGATGAGGGACTGGGCAGCCTGTTGGACGCTATAGCCGCTGATCCGGACGGCGCCGACACAGCCGTTGTGCTGACCGGTGATC
Source organism: Bacillota bacterium (assembly GCA_012838035.1). Taxonomy (GTDB): domain Bacteria; phylum Bacillota; class Limnochordia; order DTU080; family DTU080; genus DUQB01. Next base: position 17,495 of record DUQB01000138.1, read on the forward strand.
ACGGTGCTTCTGAGGCGCGATACGGCTTAAGAGACACGGTGAATGCCTGTATAAGCAGCTGCGGGCATGTTGTGAGTTGGATGAGCGTCAACGAAAGCGTGCTTGCGGATGCGGAGATTGTGGCCGTATCCGCGGGGCGCACAGCTGCTCTGTATTTCGTGCAAAAACATGTCGGCACAACAACCAGGGACTTTACCATGGCGGAGAAGTACGAGTTACAACAAAGGCTGGCGACCATTCCGGGTGTGGCAGCCGTTTTAGATCCGGAGGCTTTGCAGGATTTGCGTACCGATTTGCGATTGGCGGATTTGCTGCTTGAGGCAGAGGTGCCGTATGCGTTCTGGGCGCAGACCCCGGAATCGATGCGGGGTACGCATGGTTCGCGTCTGGAAATGGACGTCCCGTTGCTCATCGCGGTTCCAGGTGTGCCGGCGGCTGAACGCAGCGGAGCGCGCATCGTGGATATCGCACCCACCATTGCGGATCTGCTGGGAGCTCCGAAGCCGTGCGGCGCCCAAGGTCGCGTACTGGCGCTCGGACCACAAACAGGGGAGGTGCTGCCCGAAGTAAACCACAGCGTACCATAAGGCGGAAGCAGGAACTCTCAATCACACGGTGGAGCCTTTCTGCGGTGTCGGCTGTGAGAGGTCTTGCGTAAAGGTGACCAAGCATATCTTAGGTAAGGAGGTTAAGGATGTTTGTGGTACGGCAAGGCGGATGTCGCAGAGGTTTGATCGTAGTCTTGATCGTGTTGGTTGTGCTGACGTTAACAGGCGGTTTAACCGCAGCGCAAGAAGAAAAAATCAAGTTGCACTATCTTACCTGGGCAGGGGGAGCATCGGCCGATTACATTCGGGAAGATTTTATTGAGCCTTTCCAGAAGTTACACCCCAACATAGAGATCACCTATGAAGCCGTGAGCTTTGCCGCTTTCCCGGATAAGTACCTGACGTATTACATCTCCGGCAATGCGCCCGACCTTATCCACCTCAGCGTCGGCTGGGTGTATGACTGGGCGCAAAAGGGTATGCTGACCAATTTGCAGCCGCTGTATGATCGCGATTTAAACCCGGACCACTTTTTCGGCGAACCCATGAACGCGATGCGTTATCCGTCGATGTCCAACGGCGACCTGTACGGGATACCGTTTGCGTTTGTTCTCACATCACTGTTCTACAACAAAACCATGTTCGACAACAGAGGTTTGCAATACCCAAGTTTTAATTGGTCTTGGTTCGATGCGCGGGAAACGGCCAAAAAGCTGGTCAGAGACATCGATGGCGACGGCAAGACCGATGCTTGGGGTCTCTACAGCGCGCACACCTACACCACCCTTGATCCTATCATCCATGCCTTCGGCGGCCGAATTCTCGATGACGACTTCAACGTGGTCCTCGATGAGCCCAAAGCCGTTGAGGGGGCGCGGTTCATGGTCGACCTGATTCACAAAGACGGCGTCGCACCGAATCCGGCCGTAGTAGGTACCAGTGGCGTCAACCTTTTTGCTCAGGGTAACATGGGCATGATCATCGAAAACATCTCCCAGATATCTCTCTTCCGCCAGTCTCAATTCGACTGGGACGTAGCGGTTATGCCCACCGGACCGGAAAAGAGAGTGGTGCGTTTGTGGCCGGACAGCTTTGCCATCTCCTCACAGAGTAAAAACGTCGAGGCGGCTTGGGAATACATCAAGTTCGTCATTACGCAGCGTAAGATGGACCGGTATAGCGGCGCGCGCAAGGTGCCCATCTACAGACCTCTGGCGATGTCGCCGGATTGGTTGGAACGAGATTTGTTGCCCAATAAGATGATCTTCATCGAGTCGATTGCTTATGGCGATCCGCTGGAGTTCCGCCCGCGTTGGGGCGAGTGGAACAACGAGAAGGGCAATGCTCTCAACCCGGCTTGGCGCGGCCAAATGGCAATTGAAACAGCTATGAAGAATGCCGCGGATGCCATCCGGCGCATTCTGAACTCACCCGAGAATTAGCAGAACAAAGCGGCAAGCTCCCTCGTACCTCAGCCAAGAGGACCTGATACAGGTCCTCTTGGCGTTTGGGCGCCATCATACTTGCGGGAATCTAAGCCGGAACAACGGCTATGTGCGCTTAATAGCGGTCGGCAAAGATGTGATCATGCGTATCGGCTTCTGCTTTGAGCCGCGCTGTTTCCGCGTCCGTAATGGGTTGGAACCTAGATGCGATTTCCGCGCCCAACCAAAGCATCTCCAGATCGCCGGGGCTAATAGCGACGTGGACGCGTTGAGATAAGATGAAACGCAAAGCCAAGTCGGCGAGCTCAGGATGATCGTTGATGGGCTTATACCAGCAGTTGGGGTAGCCCTGCCTTTCTCCGGGCAACCAGGGGCGATGCGCCAGCGCTTTGATGGCGATGCAGCCCATGTTGCGCTCTTCCGCTCGTTTGACGACCTCCGGTCCGGCTTGCCCTTTCAACCAATAAGCATAGTTTAAGGGGAACATCACGGTATCGAAATCAAAACGGTCCAGCAGTGTTAAGGCTGCCTGCCGTGAGTGTGCCGAGAAACCGATATGGCGGATCAATCCGGCGTCGCGGGCTTCCAGCAGGGCTTCCATGGCGCCGCCGGGACCAAAAACCGTCTCGATTTCTTCCGGCTTGTCGAGCGCATGTAACTGATAAATGTCGAAATACTCCGCCTGCAGGATACTGAGTGAATCGCGCAGTTCTTTCGCCGCACCGTCTTTCGTGCGTTCCACCGTTTTGCAGGCCAACACCACATCAGCCCTGTATGGTGCGAGCGCCGGCCCCAATAAGTTTTGGGCATCGCCATAAGAAGGCGCGACGTCGAAGTAGTTGATATGGCGTTCAATCGCCTGGGCTACAGCCCTATTCGCCGCGCTTTGCTCCATCCCTCGCAGTAAGATGCCGCCGAAAGCGAAACAGTTGACTTTTAGTCCGGTTCTGCCTAGTATGCGGGTTTCCACGATTTCCCCTCCTTTATTTGCCAGCCTGTCCTCAAGTCCGGAAGTGTTGGCGATGGATCACTTCGCTATAAAATGATAAGCACTTTTCGTCCGGTACCGTGTTCGTCGGTTTAGGTAGCGGTGGTAGGTAAGGCTAAGACAAGACAGGCGGGAGTCTGTAACAATCCCGCCTGCGGTTTTGGACGGCCTTGCTTGGGCCATAGTTCGTCTACTTAAAGCGCCACTTTTTGTCCGCTCTTGGCGCTGGCCACTTCGGCGCGTACTACCTGGAGCGTAAACTTGGCCTGCTCCGGGGTGACCACGGTAGGCTTTTTCCCCTCTTTGATACAATCGACCAGGTAGCGAATCTCCGCCCAGTAGGCGCCTAATTGTGAGATGTTGGCACCCGTCACGGCGGTTGAGACTTCAGCATCGTACTGCACCTCATACTCCGGTTCGTAGGGCTCGCCATCCCACGGGTATACCATCAAACTGGGCTTTTCTTTACTGTTGAACTCGACAGTAGCTTTGTCGAATACCGCTCTATAGCCCATGCCGAACTTGTAACCCGGCGCGATGTTGCCGCCGCCTTCGGCGAACACGGCCGGTCCGTCGGGATAGATGTAGTGGGTGGAAACATGAGAGTAGCCGGCATCGTCTTCATGCCCGATAGTGCTTACAGCCGCAGGTTTACCCAGCATATACAAGACGAAGTCGGTATCGTGGATGTGACGATCGATGGTCTGTGATCCGGAGAGTTCGTCGCTTAACTGCCAGTCTTTCCATGAGCCCATCGTTTTGGCGCCTACACGACTTAAACTTAGTAGCTGTAGCTTGCCGAACGTCCCTTCGTCATACACCGTCTTCAGGTAGTGGTACTGAGGCCAAAAGCGGATGCAGTGGGCGATCATCAACATTTTACCGCTGCGCTCTTCAGCGGCGATCATGGCGTCGCATTCGGCGGCGCTAAGCGCCATGGGTTTTTCGCACAATACGTGACGGCCTCGCTCCAGGGCTTTAATGGCGTATTCCGCATGCATGTAGGTGGGAAGACAAATATCGATAAGATCGACGTCCGCTTTTTCTATCAGTGCGTCAGCAGATTCGTACGGCTCGGCTGCCATAACTTCGACGGCATCAGCCAGGCGATCCGGTTCCACGTCGGCCACGGCCACCACTTTGGAGTCCGGCATCGCTTTGTGAGCTCTGCCGTGTACGCGACCGATGACGCCCCAACCAATTAGACCTACTCTTAGCATATGTGAACCTCCATTGCTACCTACTCTCCCTACCGGGCATAAGGAAGGTGGTCATTGATAGTCGGTCTATCCCTTCGACGCCTAGCCAAAGGGTCCTGTCGTAATACATTAACAATGTGTGAATATCATGGCATGAGAACAGGAACGCTCCTCCGCAGTATAGTAATTATCCTTATCCGTTTTGGTAATCGATGTGTTGCTCACGACTTGTCGCATGCCCATGTTGTTTCCGAAAAAGCCAAAAAGGTAGGTGAAAATTGGATGAGCGCAAGAAAGTGTTGGTTACTCGTTTTAACTCTAGTATTCACTTTCTTCACAGTAGGAAGCGCAAAGGAATTCACATTCCCTATGGTGCGTATCGATGCAAGAATTAATCCCGACGGCTCGATACACGTAACCGAAGCACGCACCTATCGCTTTTCGGGCGACTTCAGCTGGGCTTCCATGTGGTTGCCTACGGTGGGCTCTCAGTCCATCAGAGACGTCACGATAAGTGAAGGCGGCGTACACTACACCAAAGACGGAACGGAATTACCCGGCACCTATCAGGTGAATTCCACATCTTCCCGCACCGACATCAAATGGTTTTATAGGGCCGAGAACGAAGAGCGGACGTTCATCATCAGCTATGTAGTACAAAATGCCGTAACCGTGTACCAGGACGTTGCTGAATTGTACTGGCAGTTCATTGGTCCCGGGTGGGATGTGGCCACCAAGCGGGCCGAAGTGTGGGTGACTCTACCGCAGGCTGCGTCGCCGGAGGAAGTACGTGTTTGGGGACACGGACCGCTACAGGGCAATGTCCGGGTGGTTGATGATAAGACGGCTCTGTGGGAAATCGACCATTTACCCAGCCATACCTTTTTGGAAGCGCGGATGACGTTTCCGACGGAGTTCGTACCGGCCGCTGCGCGACGAGTTGCTGCTGAGGGCTTACCTACCATTCTGGCTGAAGAACAAGAGTGGGCGGATGCGGCCAACTTGGCCAGGGCGCGCTCTAAACGAGATGTGTGGGGGTTCTTCGTTGTTATTCCACTCACCGTGTTAGGCGGAATTTTGTTCTGGTGGAAAGTAGGCCGTCCCTATCGGGGCACTTTCACCGGCGATTATTATCGAGAACCTCCGCGTGACCATGAGCCTGCCGTATTAGGTATACTGTGGCGGGGTTCGCAGAGCGCGCAGGATATTGCGGCTACGATGCTCGATTTAGTCCGGAAACGGATCATCGAGGTGGAGTCGTTGCCCAACACCAAGAGGTGGCAGCGCAAGAACGACTTTGTGATCAGACGGCATCCTGATGCTACTACGGAGGATTTCACGTCTCTTAATCGCACGCCGAATGAACTGCTCGTCATCGAACTGCTCTTTAACACGATTCAGAACCAGCTACCGGCAGATGAACCGGTCACGCTGAGCGCTATCACGCGTTATTCCCGCAGACACGCGTCGCGGTTCGCCGAGTGGCATCAGCGCTGGAATAAAGCGGCGCTGAAATCCGCCAAACCACACATTGCCATGGACAAGACCAATCGCGGGGGACGCATCTTAGGCGGCGTGATTGCGGTGGGCTTAATAGGTCTAGGCATACTCTGGATGTCGTTGGATTATGTGTTTACAGGGATGGCCGTGTTCGGCAGCGCATTTACGTTGCTTATTCTGGTCGGCGTATCGGGGCGTCGCACACCGGAAGCGCAAACCGAGTACAATCAGTGGAAGGCGTTTCGTCGTTATCTGAAGGAATTCTCGAACCTGAAAGAAGCTCCCGTATACTCGGTTGCCATTTGGGAACACTACCTTGTTTATGCCACGGTTTTAGGCGTAGCGAAAGAGGTAGCCGCTCAGCTGGAAGCTTTGGCGCCGCAGTTTGCGCATGATCCGAATTATAGTAGGAGTTTCTTATTCCTACAGGTGCACAGCCCCGGTATTAGTCAGAGTTTCAGCAATTCCCTCACCAACGCTTTTGTGACGACGATCCAAGCTGCTACATCGCATGCCAGCTCAGGTTCGGGTCATGGTGGCGGATTTAGTTCCGGAGGAGGCGGTGGTGGAGGCGGTGGCGGCGGCAGCGCCGGTTAATGATCGCCGCTTTAACCAAGAACATGCCGGTAGCGCGCAGGTCGGTTTGACCACATATGCATTCTATAAAGTAAACCCTAAGGCGACTATGAAACGGAGGTGCGGCAGTGTTATATATTTTGCTGGCGATTGTCGTTATTATTGCTGCGTGGCTTGTAGCAACCTACAACAGTTTCGTCTCCCTACGCGCCAGAGTACGCAACGCCTGGGCGCAGATTGATGTGCAGTTACGCATGCGTTATGATCTCATCCCCAATATGGTGGAGACGGTGAAGGGATACGCCGCGCACGAGAAAGAAGTGTTTTCCCAGGTGTCTGAGGCGCGCAGTCGCGCGATGAGCGTTACTTCCGTTACAGGTAAGGAGGAAGCGGAAGCTTCGTTAACCGGCGCCATTCGCTCGCTCTTTGCGGTAGCGGAGGCTTACCCGGAGTTGCGGGCAAACGAAAACTTTCAAACGCTCCAGAAGCAGCTGGAGGATGTTGAAAAGAAGTTGGCCTTCAGCCGGCAGTTCTATAACGATACCGTGATGAAGCTGAATGAGAAAACTGAGAAGTTCCCGGCCGTATTGGTGGCAAAATCATTCGGCTTTGAGCAGGAGCCCTATTTCCAGGCAGGGGAAGAGAGCCAAGGTCCGGTTCAGGTGAAGTTCTAACCGTAAGCGACACTGAGCGGGATAGGAGCCGGCGGCGATTTGAGCTGTTTGCCGCCGGTTCGGTAATGTTAAGATGCGCAGTGCAAGGCGTAGTCTTGGTTGGGACCCGATGCGGGCCGACAGACTACGCCTTTTTAACTTGTGCCTTTAGCGGCGTTGTTCCGGTGTCTTTGCGCGGCTGCACGACAAAAAGATTCTCCAGCAGGCAGGAATCACCTGATAGGCGGCGAAAACAGAACATGCATTCGGTGGGAGTGGCGGCTTATGACAGCCGTACGCGGTGGTGCGATGGAGGTGTCCAGGCACCTCACAGAAGTTTTCCCTATTCACGGAGGTACATCAGTTAGTCTCACGAATACCGTACATGGCGGAGTTATCCGGTACTTACGCTGAATCAGCAAGAAAGCTTACGACATTTAGTCGCGGGATGAATTGCGATCGACTTGTCATTATGCATTTGGCAGGTGAAAAATAAGGTATGGGAACAAAAAGATGGACCACAAGCAATAAGGCCGTATATAACATTGGCTATCATTTGATCTGGTGTCCCAAGTATCGTCGTAAAGTATTGGTCGATAAAGTGGCATCCAGGCTACGCGAGTTGTTCTTGGAGACCAGCACAAATCTAGGTGTCACCATCGAAACTATGGAGGTCATGCCGGATCACGTCCATTTATTTGTTAAAGCCCCTCCTACACTTGCTCCGCATTATATCGTTCAACAGCTTAAGGGGA
>DUQB01000139.1 GCA_012838035.1 Bacillota bacterium
AATTTGATCTACCGGGATTTCAATAACGTTCATATCCAGGGTCTCACCTCAACTATCCCCAACTAACTAGGAAAAATAAGCACTTGCTCAACGAAAGGTCATATCATAATTTTCATCATTTTACTAGATACTCCTGCTCCGTGATTTTTATTAGCCCGCAACAAATAAATAGCGAAGCTACCCGGCGATCTCCGCTCGCTTTATTTCAACGCTTACTTGAGACCATTGCCTGTAGATATGCGATTATACCATATTTTAGTTTAAGTTAGAAGTATGGTAAGTATTGGTAAGAACCGGAAGACCATCGCTGCGCAGTGATGGCCTTCCGGGATCACGGTTACTACTAGTATCTAATTGTAAGGTTCGAATGAGAGTCCTTGCACTGTCGTATCGGTTTTGACGTGAACGACCAGTTCGGTTCCGGACGGAATCACTTCCGAGCTGCCCTTTATCAGATATCCGGCTGCTAATCCGAGTGGGCCGAGAAGTACCATGCCGCTGAGGCTGGCGCCTGCCGCTAATTCGCTGCTCGTCGTGCTTGTCTCGGGTTGAGTGTACGTCAGAGGTACCTTGGTACCGTCAAACGTGGTTACGCTACCCAAGTCGATTTGCATTTGTCCCGATTGACCGAATGGTCCGGGCTTCTTGACCATCAGCACGGTGCCTAAGCCCTGTGCGCCGATCGGAACGGCGTAACGACCATCTACAATAATATCTCTTGCCACATAGTACTCTATCTCGGAATCTTGTTTCGTAGTAGCTGTAGCCAACTCGGTAATCAGCTTGATGCGAACCTCGGTACCCGCCTTCAGTTCCACCGGCTCGGCATTGAGTCTGTCGGTGGCAAAAATCTGACCTACGAGGTTTTCCAGGCGTTGCGTTACCGAGAGACTGGTTTTTAGTTCTCCGGTGAATTGCTCCTCGAACTTATCCAACCGGGTCCTTAATGGTAAGCGAGAGTTCTGAATTCTGAAGATGGCCCACTCAATGGCGCTCATCTTCATCATGAGCGAATTTGGTCCGCGCGATACGTAATTTGTCAGCGCCTCAACACGGACGAAAACCGTATCACTCTCATTTACCTGCATGCCTAATTCAGTTTCAATATCTTTTATACGCTTGAGAAGAGCGCCCGGACGTTCCGCTCCCCATAAAGCGAGTTCAATATCCGTCAAGTTCTGTAGAAGCGGTGGCGTTTCGGCGGCAAATACAGGTTGCACGAACAATACCATAAACACCACCAACAAAAAGCTAGCGGTCACCTTACGAAACATGCCCATTCTCCTCTCTCTATAAACGACTACTATGCAAATACGACAATTAGAAGCTTATGGAAAACTCAGCGGTGGCGACATTGTCATAAGTACTGTTGTGATTCACGGGCTGGCCTTTGGAATAATCCACCAGGCGATATCCCAATGACACGCTGGCATCTTGTATTCTATAACGCAGGCCGAAGTCCGTCGACTTCTGCGTTTGGTCGTTCGAGACCGTTAAACCGGCACTCGCTAGAGTTTCCGGAGCAATTTCGTACTCAAAACTCGCCGTAGCTAAATGACGTCCGGTTAGATCCTGGCTGCTATATCCCACCTCGCTCGCGTACCCGACTTGAAATCCCATGTTTGAAACGCTATAGCGCAATCCCAGCGCAGTCGTTTCGGTATTGCCGTTTTCTCCCGCAATTAAGCCCTTTTCCGCTGAAAAGAGCAATCCGCCCAGTTGCAGAGAGAATCCTAAACCGACAGGAACGGTGGAAGTATCCCCGCCGGTGTAGCTGCTCGCTCGCCATATATCCGACGCATTTTGGTGCACGGAGCCGAGATCGACCGTTGGACCCAGAGTGAATACGCCGCCGCCGACACTAAAAGCGGTCTGCGTAGTGTTGGCGTTGGTGGCGGTCAAATCCGCAGCGGCCGCCCACGCGCTGTCCGCATAGGGAACGTAGTAGCCGAATTCGCTTAACTGATCGGCTAAAAAGCCTACCAATCGATCCAACAACTGAATGTCTTCTTCACTGAGAGGACGGTCGGGATACAGTTGGTTGTGTTGAGCGGCCAACTTGCCGACCTGCACTAGTCGCCTACCCATTATAGAGTTCAACACCAAGGTTTTGTTACCCTCAACCAGCGGATAATGCGACATCGTATCCAGAGCTGCCGCCGTCCACACGGCCATCTCGTAACGCGATACGCGATAACCTAATTCGAAGAGTTCCCTGCCGACGGGATCGTTCACCAAACCTACGGCGAATAGCCGATCCAGAGCGTTATAGCTCCAATGATCGCGAGGGACCTCGGAGAACGGACTTGTGGCGTAGGCCGTAATGCTTGTGAGTACCATGCAAAGTAACAGCGTAAACAGCAGCGCCATACCCGGCGGCTTTATCGTCGTGCGCACCTGTTTTGACGCTCCAAGCACCTTCACCGACCACAACTCCTTTCTCGTATACTGCAAAAAAATTGCCGCACAATGCCCCTTTAGGCTTGTCTACCATTTATTTGCCGCGGACACCGGGGTATAGAGCCCCGCGATTAACGTTCACTCCTTTGGAATATTCCCCATAAAATGGCTACTCCCTGCCGGAGAAACATAAAGGATACAAAAAATCCGCAGGTGCTGCTAAAGCTGGTGGCCGATTATCACCGCAGTCACGCGCGTTGCCCGTCCAAATCGGCCAGATAGCGCTGGGCGAGTACTTCCGCCGTGTAATCATCAAACGGTCGGCTGGGCGTTTGTAGTCCAATGGGGACCAGCTTGCGCCAACCTTTACGGTGATCCGACAGAAACCTGCGTCGAGCTTCCACGCTTGAGTAGTGCTCCGAAATGACATGTATGACGGTATTGGATAACTTAACTTGCTCTTTAAGGAGGCGTCGGATCAACGTCTGGATTTCACGGCTGCCGGTGCGGTCGCCGATTACTACCGCCTTAAGCGGATATTGCTCAGCTAGGGCCGGTACTACGTTCTCCAACTCATGCCTAGGCACAATGCTGCGTGTCATACATTTCCCCTGGAGAGATAAGACCGCCACCCCGCACTTCGCCATACCGGGATCTATGCCCATGACATAATGATCAGGCGGCAAGTCAGGCATGCGACCATCTCCTCCGCGTCCACCTCAGCCTCTTAGCTCTCATTATTTCTTCGCCTACTGCGTTGCGATTACCTTCCTATTCCATCCATTAATGGAACAGACCCCCGATGTGCTCGGGGGCCCGCTCTATCGCCGACATTCGCCTTGAACCATATGCCGCCTACTAGAAGATCATGTTGAGACCGATTCTCCAGGAGGTGTGGTTGTACCAGTACTTACCGGGCTCAAATGAGCCATAGTAGTTGCCGTCAAGGAAGAACATCGTATTTTCGTAAATCGGTAATGTCAAGCGCAGTTCACCTACGCCGTCTCTGCGATCGGCTAAGTCGGTACCCTGGCCGAAGCTGGCCTTGATGTCGGCCGAGAGACTACCGGCGCCGAGCGACCTGGTGTATGCAAAACCGATTGTCGACTTCGACGGGTTGGTCAAGGTGGTCTCCAGTTCGTAGCTCACCTTGGCTTCCCCACCAAACGCTGCGGTACCCACTACGATACCACTGTTTGTGATTACGTCCTTAACGAAGTCTTGTGTGCGCCACTTCGCGCCGGCGTACGCATACGCCTTATCTGAGAAGGTCAGAGTCGCTTTAGCGCGAGCTTCGTTAATGTACGAGCCTAACAGCCAGTTCTGATCTACACGGCTTGCATTGCTCTCGATATTGGTCCAACGCTGCGTCCAGCCTTCCGAAAGGATAGGCGAGGTCTCCATGCGATAACCAAGATCGAAGGTGAACGGAGCCGGCAACGGCTGGAAGCTGTTCAGACCCAGATCCATCATGGTGTGATACTTGTCGCTGTGTCCGCCTAGCTCGAATATCATCTGGACACCGGCTTCCGGCGTATGCTCCGCCCTAGCCAACCAAGCGTTTTGCTTTCCTGCCGTCCACTGGAAGCGTCTGGCTCCCTTGAGTTCGAAAATGCCCAGGTTTATACCATGGATTTCAAACGCATAGGTCTGTTTCGCTCCCACGGTGAGGCCGTCAACATCAGCCTGCGCAAAGCGTTGTTTCCAACCTGTGTACAGATACTCCGCCTGCCAACCGAAGTCACCGTTGTTGTACGCCAGCTTGAACTCAGCGAGAGGCGAGTTCGTTTGCGTGCTGCCGGTAGCGACGGTTGCGCTGTAGTCTAACGCATGGAGCTGACCATATGCTTCGACCGCCGCGGCGGAAACCGGTGCGTTACCGCTGTATACGGGTACGTTGATCCAGCTGCCCCGCAAGTTGAGTATCGGTCCTAACGGTACATCGACGCTTGCGGCTACGAGATCCGTAGTATGCATGCCGGGCAGATCGTTACCTCTATTGTTCAGGTCAATCGGCTTGATGTTACCATGCCCTAAGACGATGTTGGCGCCGATACCGGCATTGGTCTGTAACAGCGCATGGAAACCGTCCATTCTAAAGAACTGACTTTGCCATTTCTCTGGATCCAATACGAACTTGCTGAATCCGGAGGTTACTTCACTTGTGAGCTCACCCACATGGAATGAGCGGAGGATACCCGGCGTGGTCAGATCCATCTCGATACCGGGCTGCCATTTGTTGACCGTCGGTACGTCCCAACGCTTGGCATAGATTTTGGCCGTCAGCGTGGAACCGGGCGCCGGTATAGTGAACACGTCGAAACCGTACAGGATGTAGTTCTCCTGCGAAGCGGCTATCCGGTTGTCGTACCAGTCGCCTGCAGTCGCCTTTTTCTCTTGTGAGAGAATAGGCTCGCGAGGATCGACCCATAAGCTGTTGGTACCGGAGACGCCTACTCTTCTGGTTACGAGATCGACGCTGAGTCCTACTCTGGTGCTGTCGAACTTTGCCGCTATGGGAGCCAAGATCGACTGTACCCGCGTCACTTCCTGCTGGGTATCGCTCAGATCAGACCTGACCTGCGCTACGTCTCTCTGTGTACCGCTCAGATCGGTCTGCAACTGCGCAACATCCTTCTGGGTGGTGTTCAGGCCGGACTGTAACAGGACGACTTCATCCTTGGTGTCACCCAGAGAGGCCTGCAACTGCGCAACAACCATCCGCGTGTCGCTCAGATCAGCCTGCAGTTGGGCAATATCCTTCTTAGCGTCGCCCAGACCAGTTTGCAACTTGGCGACTTCCTGTTTGGCATCGCCCAGATCCGTCTTAAGTTGTGCGACTTCCTTCTGCGTGCCGTTCAAGTCGGATTGTAATTGCGCAATGTCCTGCTGCGCGACGCCCAGATCAGCCTGCAGTTGGGCAATATCCTTCTTAGCGTCGCCCAGACCGGTTTGCAGCTTAGCGACTTCCTGTTTGGCATCGCCCAGATCCGTCTTAAGTTGTGCGACTTCCTTCTGCGTGCCGTTCAAGCCGGATTGCAACTGCTCTATGTCCTTCAGAGCGGCGCTGAGATCAGACTGTACGCCAGCCAACGTGCTGCTTGCGCCGGCCAGTTCGGCCTGCAAGTCGGCAACACCCGCTTTGGTTTCCGCCAGTTCGGTCTTAGCGGCGTCTACCTCGCGCTGCGTTGCGGCGAGATCACCGGAAATGTCCGCATTCTCGCTCTTGAGGGCGGCGATTTGCTGCTCAAGCAACGCAATGGCATCGGCGTTCTTGGCGATTTTTTCGTCGAGCGCGCTGTAGTTGGACTGGAGCTGAGCGCCCAGGCGCTGAGTCTGCAACTCCTGCGACCCCAGCAACCTGTTCAGCATATCGTTTTGCGCTTCCAAGGCAATAATCCGCTCTTCCAGCTTACCCATGCCGAAGCGGATATCGGCCACTTCGACGCCTAAGCCTTTGAGCTCTTCTTTATACTCGGCCGAAAGTTTCTCGATGCTGTCGGCCAAAGCTGCGGTCTTGTCGTTCAACATGCTGCGAATAGCCGCGATGTCACCATCAACAGCCTGCTGCGCCATCTCTAAACTGGTGATGCGTCCGAGTACGTCATAGAGTTGCTTAGAGACGATTTGAGCAGCGATGAACTCCGCATCGACGGCGGTAAACGCGTTCTCTTCGAGCGCCGTTACTCGCTTGGCCAATTCGCCGGCATTATCACGAATGCTGTTGAGGTCCTTGATTACGATCGCCGCCACGTACTCATCGATCGCTTTACGTGCGGCATCGTCAAGTACGAACTCCTTAGGAGCCTGCTGCAATGCCGCATCGAGGTTCGCCTGAGCGGCCTTGGCTCTGGAATCTGCGGCGACGGCCAGCTTATACGCCTCTTCAGCCTTGGCCATGGCGGCATCGGCGGCGCTGTCGTCACCAGCCAACTTCTTGGCCTCATCAGCGGTAGCCAGGGCTTCTTCAGCCAGAGCTCGGATCTCATTTGCTATGGTGGAATCCTTCACGATCACTTCGCTGACCTGAATCGGCTCTACGCCGGCTTGGAGTGCGAGTTGATCGGCCTGCGTTTTAGCTGCAGCAGCCAAATTGTAGGCGGCCTGCGCCAACTGTTCGGCATCTGCGGCTCTTGTTTGCGCTTTGGCGGCGTCAGCGACGGCCAATTCCGCGGTCTCCCGAGCTTTGGCGGCGTCGGCGATCGCCTTTTCGGCATTAGCCTGCGCCTTTACGGCATCCGCAAGAGCCTTATCGGCCACGGACTGCGCCTTAGCGGCATTGGCGTCGGCGGCATCAGCGGTTGCTTGGGCTTTTTCTACTGCCGCAACCGCATTGACTGCCGCGGCATGTGCTCTTGCCGCTTCCTCGCTCGCTGCTTTAGCGGCGTTCTGAGCTTTCTCCGCCAGATCATTCGCATCGGCGGCAGCCTGTTTCGCCTCGGCGGCAAGTCGATTTGCTTCGTCAGCCGCTTTGTGGGCGTTAAGTATATCAATGGCCGCGGCGTCGGCATTCCGCAACGCCGCCAGCGTGGCGTTAGCCGCGTCGGCTTCTTTCTGCGCCTTCAGAGCGGCGGCCAATGCTTCGTTAGCGGTTTCTTGCGCTTTCTGCGCAATGGCTTGGTTGGCTTCAGCTATAGCCTGAGCCTGTTTAGCGACGGCTGTAGCATCATCCGCCGCGACTTGCATCTGTCGAGCAGCGGCGACGGCGGCATCGGCCGTAGCCTGCGCCTGGCGCGCTACTGCAGCAGCGGCGTCGGCTGTGGCTTGCGCCTGTTTGGCGGCACCCAGAGCCTCGTCGGCGACGCTTTGAGCCTTGGCCGCGCTTGCGCCGGCGTTATCGGCGGCGCTCTGCGCCTTAGCGGCGTTCGCGTTGGCTGCGTCTGCCGTAGCTTGCGCTTTTGCGGCGTTCTCACCAGCAGCGTCGGCTGTGGCTTGCGCTTTAGCTACATTGGCATTAACCGCGTCTGCAGCGGCTTGCGCTTGTTTAGCGGCAGCGGCGGCGTTATCCGCGGTTTCCAGCGCCTTTAACGCATTAGCGTTGGCTTTGTCGGCGGCGGCCTGAGCCTGCATGGCTTCAGCAATGGCGTCAGCAGCTGCTCCTTGCGCTTTTACTACATTACTATTAGCCGCATCAGCGGTAGCCTGCGCCTGTTTGGCCACGACCGCCGCTTCTTTAGCCGCCTCTTGCGCCTTAACCGCATTGGCGTTGGCTGCTTCCGCGACAGCCTGTGCTTTCTCCAGAGCGGCCTTATTCGCATCCGCGGCGGCCTGGGCTTTCTGCGCGGCAGCGGCGGCATCGGCAGCTACGGCTTGCGCTTTTGCCGCTTCCGTACCGGCGGCGTTGGCCTTTTCCTGAGCAACGGCCGCCGTCTGATTGGCAACGGCTGCGGCTTGTTTGGCTTCCGCCGCTATCCGATTGGCTTCATCAGCCGCCTTCTGAGCGTCGAGAACATCCTGAGCGGAGGCGTTGGACCGTTTTAGTTCCTCAAGAGCCGCGTTCGCGGCATCGGCTTCTTTTTGCGCCTTGAGCGCCGCGGCCAGCATATCGTTGGCGGCCGCCTGCGCCTTCCGGGCTTCGTCTACAGCCTGGTTCGCGGTGTCCTGAGCTTGTCGCGCCGCGGCAGCCAGAGCATCGGCATTCGCCAGCGCCTGTTTGGCTGCGGCTAGAGCGGCATCGGCAACAGCCTGCGCCTTCTGCGCCGCGGCATTGGCGACGTCGGCGTTAGCCTGCGCCTGTGCGGCCGCTGCCGCAGCCGCATCCGCCGTAGCTTGGGCTTTGGCCGCGTTCTCATTAGCTATATCCGCAACGCGTTGCGCTTGTGCCGCGGCGGCTGCTGCGGCATCAGCGGTGCGCTGCGCCTTCGCCGCGTTGTCGTTGGCGGCGTCGGCGGTACGTTGTGCTTTGGCCGCATCGGCTAAAGCGGCGTCTGCGGTACGCTGCGCCTGTGCAGCTGCGGCGTTCGCGGCGTCGGCGGTAGCCTGCGCCTGTGCGGCCGCGGCATTGGCCACATCGGCCGCGTTCTGCGCCTGTGCGGCGTTAGCATTGGCCGCATCAGCCGTTTCTTGCGCCTGTGCGGCGGCTGCAGAGGCGGCGATCGCTTTGGCCAAGGCCTCTTGCGCTTCCTTGGCGGCGGCGGCTATTTGCTTCTCCAGCTCCGCCCGATTCGCCGTCAGTTTCATTTCCATATTTTCGTCCAGGTATGTCTGCAAGTGCTTGACCATGCGTGCGAATACCTGCGCCATTTCATAGCGAGTGAAGGTTTCCTGACCTTTGTATTCTCCGTCCGGGAAGCCTTCGATCAGACCAATGGCCGCAAGTTCCTCAACGGAATCATACGCCCAATGGTCTTCGGGAACGTCGGGAAACGCGCCGGCGGCTACGAGTCCGGGTACGGCCAGCGATAGAAACAAGACCGTAACCAGTACAATAGCCAGTCCCTTTCGATACATACAACTCTCCTCCTCAGAATCAGTCTGTTCTACAAGGCTGGTTATTCATAAAACAAAGACCGTTGACATACACTAGCCCCACCGGAATGCATACGGTCCCCCCTGGCCGTTGCTTACGAAGCGTTGCTTGCCTGTATATGGCATTGAGGTCACCTATGCCCACTTCGGCCTTAGCCAATAAATTCTCAAGTACTAATACCTTTCCCTTCTTATATCTGACCGTTTTCTCGAAATATATATTGATATAAACTCGAAACAAGCTGTGAAGGACAAGGTGAAATCAAAACGCAGGTGGAATGTATTTCCTATTATAATGAGACGGGCGTAGAATTGGAAGTGGCAGTTAGGCGGGAAGGAGTCTCACAGCATGCTTAAAACTTATTTTACATGGAATCCGCAAGGCCTACGACGGTTGTCGTTTCGTGATTTTCAATGGTTACCCTACTCTGCCGATAAACAGCTGAAAGCTGCGGTAATTGCAACGTTGCTGGTTCTGGCGGCTTCAGGCTTTGCGGCATACATCACGGAATACATAGCAATTCCGAACCTCAACATTATGTTGTTTATCGTCATCGCCTTCTTAATGGCGGATCGAATACATCCGCACCCGCTCGTAGGGCCGGTACTCATAACGCTGCCCATCGTCGGCGCGGTCTGGCTGTTGCTTTACATACCCGATACCGTGGCGATCGGCCCCTCGTTTGTTCTGCAAATCGCCGCAAATCTGTTTTTCTCGCTGTTTACCGGTTCGCTTCTTGCCGTGGTATTTAAAACGCCAAACCGCCAACCACAGAAGAAATAGCCTATTGGGCGCCAACCGGCGCAAGAATTAACCATTACCCGCAACGTCAGCTTAGCTGCTGCTCGCGCCAGGCCTTTACGCACGCCGATTGCTGTGCCGAGAGGGAAAACAAGCGACACACGGCCTCATCTATCCGCTCATTTTCTGCATGAGCGGCCATGATCCGCCCGGCAGGTCGTTCTACGGCGCTTAGTGTGCGTGCACCGATGCGGATCATCTCCAGAAGTTGCGTATCGGCTATTTGAGGAAGAGGCAACGCCAATAGATGAGCCAGCGTTACGTTCGTAGTCAACACAGCCGCATCGTTATAGCGGTACTCGTAATAAAAGGCTAAAGGCGCGCTGTTCAACAAACCCAGCAAGGCGTATGCGTCCCAAATCGCATCCTTGGAGCGCAACATATACACGCCTTGCGTCGTCCATGCGGCGTCCGTCTCTATGGCGACCGCCAAAAAAGGCGCGATTTTGGGGATTAAGAGCTTTGGAGCGGTAAACAAACGGCGGTCTTTGTAAGCTATACCGGGTACGTTCGGATCAATATAATTCGGTTTGTCCAACCAATAGCGCCGCACATGCTTACCGGCATAAATCGGTACGGTATGCCGCCGATCCGCCTGCTCGGCGATGAGATTATACGCCGTCTCCAGACTCGATAGGACTTCGCGGCATGTGGGACATGCCTTCGCTACTTGTTTCTTTCTCGGCGCTGAAGTGTACGCGCCGCAGTTGGGACAGCGAATGAGCGCGCCGGCGCGACCGTACTCCACTCCTCTGGCCCAGGTGACCGCATAGCGGAGAGGCATCTCGGCTTGCTGCTCCATCTGAGCAAGCACATCCAGGTGCTCCTGTCGTGCGTTAAGGGTAAATACGTTTCCCGGGGTCTGAGCAAAATGGGCCGCAGTGATACTGTGCGTATCGGTACCCAGGGGGGACTCCGCGTCCACGCGAGTCAGACGCACTTGCTGGTTGCGTCTTCCCACAGACAAACGGCGTAGAACCAGAACTACGACCTCCTGAGTTACCTGGGGAAATGCCTGTCCCGCGTCGGCCAACCACTCTAACGCGGTATCTTGCAGCAAGCGTCGCCTGATGACCTGATAATCCCGCCCTTTGCAGAAATTGCGCGGGAGGACGAATCCTAAGCGCCCCTCAATAGGCAACTTGGCCACGCAGTTTACTAAAAAGAGACCGAAAGAATTGACATTTTCTATGGGCAGACCCAACCGGATGGCGGTTGCGCGATGCGATCCGAGCGCTCCCCAAGGCGGGTTGCCTATCACGATGTTCCACTGCGGCTCCGGTCCGGTGTTTCCTTGGTCACCTCTCGCGTCGATGGTTTGTCTTTCTGCGTCGGTAGCCCCGGCTAAGTGGTGATCAGCTAAGGTATCCCCCACTTGTATGCGCTTCTGCAGCAGATGTTGCGCCATCTCCGCCGCGTTGACTGTTTCAGAGCGGCCCGTCAAACCAGTCATTGCCAATAATATCTCCCGCGTCGCCGCCACGGCTTGCGGATTTACATCATAACCACGCAGACATCCGAGAGCGCGCAGTGTGCCTAAGCACCAGCCGACAGTCCACTTATTCCGGGGTAAATCAACTAAACCGAACTCGGCGATACGGTGTTCATACTCGGAGGCAGGCAGCAAACACGCCTCCAGCCGAGCCAGCCAAACGTGAAAATCACGCAGAACACGAAACGCGTCTAATAAAAAGCGGCCGCACCCACATGCCGGGTCGACCACCTGCAAGCCGGTTGCCTGACGCAGTATCTCCACCGCCAATGTTCGATCGCCGTTTTTGCGCGCCTGCTTCCCTTGCTCGATCCAAGCTTGTGTTGTCGGATACAAGGTATGTGCGATGACAAAACGCACTAAATGCGCCGGAGTATAAAAGGCTCCGGTTCTATGCCGTTTGCTGTCGTTCCAGTGACCTTGCGCTCGAATTGGGCCGAGCACGGCACCTTCATATTGACTGTGTAGAGCCAGGGCTTGGCGATAAAGCCGCCCTGGGCCGGATCCTATCACGAGCTGATGCCACCTTACTTCTCGTCGCCGACTGTGTTCAGCATGTGGTTAAAACCCGTCCGCCGGCCACCAAGTATGGATGACGGCCGGGAACAACGCCTGCACAGCCGTGCGTGCCGCCGGCGTAGTGCACCGTCCTATCTCCGCCGCATCGCCGTTGCCATACAGCAAGTTGATGAATTCCTCATGACTGAACGTTGCTTTAGGCACATCAACTGCATCCGCCTGCTCTGCCGCGCCTATGTTAAGTCCCGCGTCATCCATCCGCAAACAACAGCTGCCCATGCCGGTATCCAACACCAATGCGCCCCGCCAACCCGCTGCTTGTAAGCGCTTCACCCACACGGGCCGCATCTGTTGGGCCAGCGCCACCGGGTTCACAACACGGCACATTATTTTCTGTTCGTTGCGTTCAGGCGGCGTGGGTAACGCCTGCAGGGCATCCGCCAGCGTTTGCCTCAACGCTGCCGGCATCAGCATGGACTTAGGCGCATCCGCTGCGGGCTCCAGCACTGCGTTCATCAATGCGATGAGCGCCCCGACCGCCTCCGGTTTGACGCCGAACTCCTCGATCTGTAATTGGTCTTCCCGCCGGTTGGTCAGCAGATAGGCCAGAATTTGACCGTCCTTTTCAGCCACAAGGGTTTTTGCGTGCTTAGCTCGTAACCAGTTCCACCAATAAGGCATGGAACGCGCCAACGGGCCGGCAAAAGCCGCGCTCGTCCGATCATATATGGCTGCTACGGACTCGATATCATAGGCATAATTGATCGGCCTTACTTGCACATCCATAGCCCCGGGCAAGGTGACCGGCAGGCCGCTGTAACGCCACCGTTCAGCCTTGACGATTTCCCAACCATGCCGCTGGTAATGCGCGACATTACCGGTAAATAGTACCGATACGCCGACTTTATCCGCCCACATGTTATGCAGCGCGCTTTCCAACAACCGACCCGAGAGGCCTTTCCGGCGATGCGCTTCTTTGGTAGAGACTTCGCCGATGCCTCCCATGCGCACTTGAGCGCAGCCCATATGTACCGCCCTTTGGAAGGTGCGTACGGTGGCGGCAATCTCTCCTTGCCTCACCGCAACCTCAATTCCCGCCAAGTTCGCCCAGGGATCCTGATACCAATGGTTCATAAAATATTCACGACCTACATGAGCAAAAACCGTAGCCAGGTGATCGAACCAGGCCGGCAACTCTTCCTCACGCAATTGTCTGAACTCGTATTCCACCTCTATGCACCTCGCTGGTGGTTGACGCCTCTATGCGCCTACGATCTTAAGCATATGGTCATCAACGCACAGGCTTTAGATGGGTAGTACGCCAAGGTATAGACGTTATCCTGCCGGGGCAATTGATGACAAAGGCACATTTGTGGGGCAAAGGGTGCGGTATGAACGACCGGCGCACCTTGCCCGGGTATTGGTGAGGATCACGGTATTGCGCCGCAGTGGTAGCGGCAACCTAATGAGGATGATACGCCCGTTGGAGGGATAGGTACCATGGAACAGTTCCTACGGCGACATTTAGATAAGCTTGGACGAGCAGCCGGAGCCGCAGCAGCGGCCTATGCCGGTTATCACCTGTTGCAACTCATCGGCAGATGGGGCATATCGGCGCTCACGCGGTCATTCACGGCGCGTTTGCTGCAGGACACCTATGATGAAAACCTTTGGGAGTTGGTCCATGCCAGTAGTCGAGTGACGCCCCAAATAGTATTGGAAAATGCTCTGCGAGCCGAGTCGGGACATGTCATCACTCGTCCGTTAGGTAGTCGGCGTCGTTACAAAGAATTGGACACCATCACCTTTGACATCGCCCAGCTGGCGCGAGAACCAAGACCGTCCAATCTGTCCGTAGACACCGCTGTGGTTTTAGGTCCGCGAGCGCAAGCTCCCCTGCGGCTGGAAATACCCATCATGGTCGCAGGTATGGGCTATGGACTAGCACTTTCAGGTCCGGCCAAAATCGCCCTGGCCAACGGCGCCCGCATGGCCGGTACCGCCTCTAACAGCGGTGAAGGCCTCATAGCGCCGGGTGAACTTGAAGCCGCCGGCAAGTACGTGCTCCAAATAGGTCGTGCTTGCTGGAACCGGGAAATATCACTGATTAAACGTGCGGATATGATCCAAATTCAACTGGGACAAGGCGCTTCCGGCGGCAGCGGGCATCCGATCGGTTATGACGACTTAAACCAGCTTACCCGCCGCGCCTTTAAACTGAGGAAAAACGAGCAGATCATCATTCACACTCAACTACCCGAAATTAAAAATGCCAAGCAATTGTCCGCGGTGGTGCGAAGCCTCCGGGAACTTACACCCGTACCTATCGATGTAAAAATCGGGGCTGGGAAATTCCTGGAGGAAGATATGCAAATGGCTATTGACGCCGGTGTAGATAGTATCAGCATCGACGGCGCCCAGGCCGGTTCTCATGCCGCGGCCCCCATCCTCATGGACGATTTCGGCCTGCCTACCTTCCATGCACTCGTACGCGCCGCCGATTTTTTAGAACATAACGGTTATAAAGGGGAAATCTCGTTAATCATCTCCGGCGGTTTGTATACGCCGGGTGATTTTCTAAAATGCCTGGCCTTGGGGGCCGACGCCGTAGCTATTGGTACCGCCGCCCTGCTGGCGATAAGTCACACGCCCGTCGCGCAATTGCTCCCGTGGGAACCTCCCACCCAATTGGTTTATGCCACAGGTAAGCATAAAGACTCCTTCTGCCCCAAGCAAGGGGCTACGGATCTGTATCACTTCTTAATGTCGTGCGTGGACGAGATGATTCTAGGCACGCGGACCTTGGGCAAACAATCCTTGGCGGCGATTGATCGCAACGATTTGATGAGCTATGACCCGCAAGTAGCACAAACAGCGGGTATTGATTACATGGGTACGCCGCAGACCATCGGCAGAGGAGCGTCGTTGCAACCCGAGTGGTTGCGACGCGAACACGAAAGAGCCCATGAAGCCGCGATCGAGTTAGTGAAACGCCGTTTTGCCTGCGTTAATCTCCTGGATACCGCGCCGGCAAAACAGTCGTTATGAAGCGAACATCCAACGGCTGCCGGAACAACCTCTAAATACGAAAAGCAGATCAGGTCCGGCGGCGAAACCGTGACCTGATCTGCGATTATGCCGGATGGAATACGACTAGAAGCTCAGCTTCACACCGGCAAATGCTCTCATATCCTGTACGAAAATTCCCTCAGTATCCTTTAAGGTGAACTTCACGGCGCTGACGCCTACGTCAACACCGACAAGGGGCATGAC
>DUQB01000140.1 GCA_012838035.1 Bacillota bacterium
CCGATAGAGCCGGGCAATGCGTGGCAGATAACCATATTCACTTGTTGCAGCAGGAACAGAAGCGGCGTATTGGCATCCTTAGCCGCGGCTAGAGGGCAAGGCGCAGGTAATCTTAAAAAGACGACGGAACTTGCTTGGTCGGACTGGTTGGAACAGATGGGGACGCGGCGACAAGGCATAGCATCCCGGTCGGATACCTGCCAATCGTACTTTGAGATGGCGGAAGACTTTGTCGACCGTACCGGATTAACCCAGCCGATCAACTTGACGGACGGCATCTATGAGGAGTTATGGAAGCGCTCGCTGGTGACTCTGCGCTTGCTAACGGATGAAACCGGCGCCATGATCGCCGCTCCGGAATTCGACCCCGACAGGCGTTGGTGCGGTGGTTACGGCTATTGCTGGGGACGCGACGCGGCCTATATGGTCTATGCCTTGGATGTGGCCGGTTGTCACGAGATGACGACTGCGTTTTATCGCTGGGCGGCTCGGGTGCAAGAACCGGAAGGCGTATGGTATCAGAGGTATTGGGTCACCGGGGAAGTCGCGCCGTCGTGGGGCTTTGTCCAAATTGACGAAACCGGCAGTATCCTTTGGGGTTTGTGGCAGCATATTCTCCTGACGCAAAATCAAGACCTATTGCAGGAGTTGTGGCCCACCGTGGAGCGGGCGGCCGATTTCCTGGCGCGCTATCGCGACGCGGAGACGGGTTTGGTCGATGTAAGCTGGGATCTTTGGGAAGAACGCTACGGGCTGCATACATACTCGTGCGCGGCGGTATGGGGCGGATTACAAGGAGCGGCTCAATTAGCTCTTATGCTGGGCAAGAATGAACAAGCTCAACTGTGGTCGGCCGCTGCCGCATCACTAAAAGAGGCTGTGCTCAAATATTGCTGGAGTCCGTTGCATAATCGCTTTTTGCGCTGTATTAATCAGCGGGTGCCGGAGTGGTTGAAGCACGATCCGGAACACGGTCATCGGGTGCGAGAACTGCCGCCGCCTGCCGGCTATTTCTATCCGGAATATATAGTTGAAGAAGATGCCACGGTTGATGTCAGCCTGTTAGGTTTAGTGACGCCATTTGGTATGCTGCCTGCCGATGATGCTCGGATGCAGGCTACCGTAGCCGTCATCGAGCGTGATTTGACCCAATCGCCTGCCGGCGGCGTTGTGCGTTATTCGGGTGATCATTACCGTGGGGGGAATCCGTGGATCATCTGCACCTTGTGGCTCGCTCAGTACTATATTCAGTTGGGAGATAGAAAGCGTGCAGTGCAATTACTCGATTGGGCGGTCGATCATCGCACGCGCCTTGACCTGCTGCCCGAACAAATAGACCGCGATACCGGAGAACCGGCATGGGTCGTACCTCTGGCATGGTCGCACGCCATGTACATCCTGACGCTGGCCGGATTGGGCTCAGCCAAGTAGTGGGCGAGTAGAATTGGGTTTCACAGCGGAGAATGGTAGGTCGCGGTTACATAGTAGAAGCTGCCCCAAACCTGGGACAGCTTCCGCCGTTTCAGCCGGTTAATCGATTATAGCCCCATATCCTTCAAGTTCTTCAAGCAACGCTCGATGCTCTCCATAGGCGGATAGGGGTAGCTTTCCTGTTCGACGATGTACCAGTCCGTCACGCCTTGTTCTTCACAGAGGGAGAAGACGGCTTTCCAATCAACATCACCCTCGCCTACCAGCGCTTTATCGTTGGTGGCCGAATACTCTTTGAGGTGCACGGTGTAAGAACGACCGGGGAACTTTTTGATCATGCCGATGGGGTCGCCGCCGCCTTTGATCGCGTTCCCTATGTCGATCTGCATGGCCACGTCGGAGCGAGTGTTGGACATGAGGATTTCCAAAGCGGTCGCTTCGCCGTCGATCGGACTGAACTCGTCGGAGTGGTTGTGGTATCCGGTCAACATCCCGTGCGCTTGCAGCTTTTCGGCTAGTTCGTTGAAGAGTTCGGCGTTACTCAGCCAAGCTTCCTTGCTGCCTTTGCGGTTCGGGGGCAGGCTCGGGACGATGAGATATTTGTTGCCGATGATTTTGTTAAATTCGACGGTAGCCTCGAACTGATCCGGTAATAGAGTGGTGAAGCGGGTGTGCGTACCTGCTGCGCGCAGACCTACGTCATCGAGCATCTTGCGTAAATCCGCAGCGGAGTAGTCATAGTAACCCGCAAATTCCACACCCTCGTAACCCATTTTGGCGATGGCTGCCAGCGTACCGGGTAGATCCTCGGCGCAGTTCTGACGAACGGAGTATAGCTGTACGGCGATGGGAATGCGTGCCAAAGTCGTCATCCTTCCTTCATCTTTCGTTGGTAATGTTGTCCATCAACAAGATGGTTCTGTAGGCTTCGGGGGTATTCCTCCATAGGCGCATGTGAGAATCCGAGCGTTATAAATGTTGCAATCCTCGGCTCTCGTCAGATCCTAAACAAGTCGCAGGCTTATACGGGGATGACTACCCGTACTTCGATGGCGGTATTGGCCAAAAGCTGAGCTGTTTGCTGCGCGTCCCGCTTAGTGCAGTGATACGGGAGCACGATTTTGGGCTGGAACGATCGCGCGGCTTGCGCAGCCTCTTCCGGCGACATCGTATAAGGTAGCATCACGGGTAGCAGTGCGACGTCAATGTCTTTGAGACGGCTCATCTCCGGGATGGCTTCGGTATCTCCGGCGATGTATAGTCTAAACCCGCCGAAGTCTGCCACATACCCGTTGCCGGTGCCTTCAGGATGGAACTTCAGCCCCGGAGCGCGCTCTCGGACGCGGTTATAGGCGGGTACGGCGGAAATTTTGATGCCGCCCGCTTCAGTTTCATCGCCGTTGTGCAAACTGGTGACGGAGCCTGAGAGCTGCTTTGCCGAATCCGCATCGCAGATATACATGGTCGACGACGCGGCTATGTCCCCGATAGCCGTCAAATCCAGATGATCAAAGTGAGCATGGGTTATCCAAACTTGGTTTGCTTTGGGACGACCGGCAAAGGAGGTCGCCTTGGCGTAAGGATCAACATAAATGACTTGCTGATGCCACTCGATGAGCACCGAACCATGACCCAACAATGTCAGACGCAGAGGACCGGAGTCTGTGGGAAACTCTTGCGTCGCGGCTTGCGCCGGCTGAGAACCGATGATCAGGAGGAAAATGCATGTAAAAAGAGCTACGAGCAACATGTACATGGGTAATCACTCCCTGCAGATGATTGATGTTAGCCGGTGGTACTAACTTCTACAACCGGATCGGATTCCTGCTTGCTATTCGGCGCAGAAACAGATTGCTGCGCAAACCTCTTTTATTTCTTCCCCATGCAGCATTTTTTGTATTTCAATCCGCTGCCGCAAGGGCATGGATCATTGCGCCCGGCATCGGCCATTGCTTGAGCGGTTTCCCGGCGTAGTTCGTCCATGAGCAGGGCGGCCGGTCGCCTATTGCGGATATGCTGCGCAATTCGTTGTAAATAAGGGTCGGCATACCGGAAAAAGCTTTTGTACCCCTCGCAGAGGTAGTTCAATCCGGGCTCGCCGCTGGGCGTGCGGCTGATCCGATCTTTCGGACAAGCTCCTTGGCAGATGAAAAGGTAATCGCATTGTCTGCAGTACCTAGGCAGCTTGTCGTGCTTATCGCGCCCAAATCGGCGCTGTTGCTCCGAATCCACCATCTCGGCCAGGTTGCGCTCCATAATGTTGCCCAGGCGATACGGGGGATCGACAAAGTGATCGCAGCTGTAAAGGTCGCCGTTGTGCTCCAGGACCAACGCACGGCCACAGGTGTTTTTATATACGCATAACGAGGCGGGATAACCGGCCCATACCGCGACGGCTTCTTCAAACATCTGCACGAAGATCCGCCCAATATCGTGTCGGACCCACTCAGCAAAAATGGTGGTGAGGAACCGGCCGAACGCCGCCGGACTGACCGAACGGTTGCTGACGCCGTCGCCTTCTCGTTCCACAATTGGGATGAACTGGATCCAAGTTGCGCCAAGATCCTTAAAGAAACGGTATACATCCAGCGGATGTTCGGCATTGACATTGTTGACGACGCACAAGATGTTGAAGTCTACCTGATGTTTCTGCAGCAGTCGGATGCCTTCCATCACTCGGGCGTGGGTGGAATTGCCGCCTTTATCACGGCGATAGTGGTCGTGAATCGTCTCGGGGCCGTCTACGCTCACGCCGATGAGAAAATGATGCTGCTTGAAGAAACGGCACCACTCGTCATTGAGCAGCGTGGCATTTGTCTGCAACGAATGCGTACAGGTCCAACCGGCCGGCAGGTACTTACGCTGCAATTCTATGCTGCGTTTGAAGAAATCCAAACCTATGAGCGTAGGTTCGCCGCCCTGCCAGGACAATACGACTTCCGGTCCTGGTTGAGAGGCGATATAGTCACGGATAAAAGTCTCCAAACAGGCGTCGGAAATGTGGAAGTCTTCACCTGCGGGATAGAGATTCTCTTTGTGCAGATAGTAGCAGTACGCGCAATCAAGATTGCAGATTGGTCCGCGTGGTTTCACCATTACATGAAAAGGCAGTTTGGGGTTGAAAATGGACATGATAGCCCTCCGATAACGAGTTAACCTTATTAAGTTTCGGGATCGACGGGGCGGAACCTGCCGCAAGCTTATGAAGACTCACAGGGAGAAGAACGCTGCGGAGCAAAGCGTGCCGGGTTGCGCGGATCTCGGTACGGAGTACCCCTGGCGACTGGTACTCAGTCGCCGCCCATATATCTAATTAGATTGGTCGCCAATAGGTCCGGTGCGGGGATGCTCAACATGATCAAGAGCTCCGTCGCGCTTATTTCAACTTATTAACTTCTGCGCTAGACCTAGCAATTGGGTTTTTGCTATACTGTTGCGCGTGGTGACTAATAGTGGCGGCTCTAAGCGCGCACAGCCTTTTGGGGGCGAGGGATTGGCCAAGTTTCAAAAAGATTTTACCGTAGGCAGCATACCCAAACATTTGGTGACGTTTGCCATGCCTATGTTTCTTGGTAGTTTGTTGCAAGGCTTGTACAGCACCGTAGACAGCATTTGGGTCGGTCGTTATCTTGGTGCCCAGGCTTTAGGCGCCGTAAGTGTGAGCATGCCCATCGTTTTCGGCATGGTTTCTATGGTGATGGGCTTGACCATGGCTTCCACCACCATGATTTCTCAATATCGCGGCGCACGGATGGAGAAAGAAGTCCACCGCACGGTGACCAACTCGCTGATGTTGATCACCGTTCTAGGGATATGCGTTGCGATTGTGGGTATTCTCGTCCGGTATCCGGTATTGCGCCTTATCAATACGCCGACGGAAATTTTAGATGACGCGGCGGACTATCTAGGCATCTTTTTGGCTGGTACCGTGTTTGCCTTTTTGTATAACGCCGGCAGCGCGATTTTGCGCGGCGTGGGCGACTCCCGCAATCCGGTCATTTTCATGGCCTATGCTACGGTGATCAACATCATATTGGATCCGCTGATGATCATTGGGGTGGGCCCTTTCCCCAGAATGGGTATCGCAGGGGCGGCTTTGGCAACCATGATCGCCCAGGCCGTGTCCGCCTTTCTTACGCTGCGACATCTCAGGTATAAAACGGATCTTATGGATCTGAGCAGAGAGAACTTACGGCTCGAGAAGAGGTTGGTTAAGCAGTTGCTGAAGATCGGGCTGCCGGCGGGCGTGCAGCAAACCGTAGTCTCCTTCGCCAACATCGTGGTCGCCTCTGTGATCAACCACTTTGGTCCCATTGTGGTAGCCGCTCATGGCGCCGCAGCCCGTCTTGATCAGTTCTCTTTTATGCCTGCGCAAGCTTTGAGTCTGTCGGTTTCCGTTTTGGTAGGCCAGAATCTCGGCGCGGACAAGTCCGAACGAGTTAAAGACGTGGTGAAGTGGGGCAGCATCATTACCACCGGCATTACCGGAGCAGTCACGCTGATCGCCTTCTTCGCGCCGCGTATTCTTATGCAACTCTTCACCGGCGACGAATCGGTCTTAAGCGCAGGTTCCGAGTATTTGCGGATCATGTGTTTCTCCTATATTCCTTTTGCCCTGATATTCATTTTTTCCGGCGTGATGCGCGGAGCGGGCAATACGTTGCCCAGCATGTTGCTCACCTTCACTTCTTTGTGGCTAATACGCGTCCCGTTGGTCAATCTGTTGGCGCTGCGGTTGGGATTGGGCAGCAGGGGAATTTGGATCGGCATAGTGATCAGCGCTGTTATGGGCATGTGCTTTAACTACCTTTATTACCGTTCCGGACGCTGGAAGCGCAGCAAGGTCGTGCAAAAGCCGCCCGTCAACCTGGAACCGGTATAATAACTGCCGCCATCATCAAGAAGGTCACCTCATCGGCGTCTCCCGCATGCTCGGTAAGGTGGCCTTCCTTTATTTACACAGTCCGCGAAAAGAAAGTCTGCCGGCGCGCGATAACAGGATTGTCACTTATTCATGCCGAACATACATACGAGTACATGCTGCGAGCGGCACCCGTTTCGTTTGGGGCGCCATACCGCCTATCCGCGTTTTTGAGCACCATACCGGCACCTTAGGAGCTAATATCATGCGCATTCTACATACATCCGACTGGCATCTGGGCAGAACCCTGGAGGGACGCAGTCGCCTACCCGAACAAGAGGCCTTTTTGGCCGAGCTCTGCGACATAGCCGACGATACGGACGCGCGGCTGATTCTGGTAGCCGGAGACATATTCGATACCGTGAATCCACCTGCGGCGGCAGAGGAGCTCTTTTACGAAGCGGTGAGCCGCCTGGGTGCCGACGGTCGGCGCTTAGTATTGATCATAGCCGGCAACCACGACAATCCGGAGCGACTGTGCGCAGCAGCGCCGCTGGCGGGGAAGCAGGGCATTCTCCTGCTGGGTAAGCCCGGAGAGGTCCCTATGCTCACTCTCCCGGCCGAGACGGCGGATGCGGTGCGATTATTAGGCAGTGGACCGGGTTGGTGCGATTTACAGCTTGGTGACGAGCGGGTGCAGGTCGTCGCCCTGCCGTATCCTTCCGAAGCCCGGCTGGACGCAGCCTTGGTGGACGGTGTTGAAACGGAGAGCGAGTTGCAGGCCGCCTATTCCGACCGTGTACGGCAGATGCTGGCGCAAGGCGCGAGCCGATACGCAACTGATGCCATCCGGCTGGGAATATCGCATTTGTTCGTCACCGGCGGCGTTGAGAGCGACTCCGAACGGCCCATTCAGGTAGGCGGCGCTTTTACGGTATCGCCTCGAGCTTTTCCGGCTGAGGCGCAGTACGTAGCGCTAGGTCATCTACATAAAGCGCAGCAAGTGCGTTCAGCTCCCGGCCATGTGCGCTACAGCGGTACGCCGCTGGCCTATAGTTTCTCAGAGGCGGGACAGGCTAAGTCCGTTACGTTGCTCGAGGCTACGCCAAGCGCCTTTACCACCAAGGAGATACTTTTAAGCGCCGGAAAGCCCTTGGTCCGCTGGCGAGCAACAGAAGGTCCGGCGCAGGTAGAAGAGTGGTGCAATGAGGGACGTGACAGTAACGCTTGGGTGGACTTGGAGATCCATTTGCACACCTCCTTGTCGCTGGAAGAGACGGCGCGGCTTAAACGCATGCATCCCGGTTTAGTCAGCATTCGCCCTGTTTTTGCCGCGCAGACCGAGTTGGCCGTCGCGGCGGATGAACGGGCAGGTTTACCGATTGATGAGCTATTCGTGCTGTTTTATCAGCAGCGAAATGCAGGAGCTCAACCGGCGGACGAAACGGTGCGGCTGTTTCTCGAGTTGCTGCATAAAGCGCAGGAATCCGACGATACCGCATAGAGCCGGTCTGTTAAAGAAGGTGGCGTTTAAGTCATGAAGCCTATTTACCTGAGTTTTGCCGGGTTGAACAGCTATAAGGAAGAGCAGCACGTCGACTTCACCTATTTGTTCGGCGCAGGCGTTTTCGGCATTTTTGGGCCTACCGGCAGCGGGAAGTCTACCATATTGGATGCGCTCACCTTAGCCTTGTACGGGTCCGTTGAACGAGCCAGTCATAGAACGCAAGGCATTTTAAACCAATACAGCAATCAAGTTAGCGTCGCCTTCACCTTCGAATTGGAGAATGCCCAGGCCGTACGACGTTTTCGGGTAGAACGCACGTTTAAGCAAGGCAAAACGCCCGGCGGCGTCGAGGGGAGGCAGGCCCGGTTGGTGGAAGTCGCTTGCCGGGAGGATAAACCAGGTCGGGAAGAAGTACTACATGTTCTAGCGGAGAACGCGACGAACGTCACCGCGTATATCGAAACACTGTTGGGACTCACCCTGGCCGACTTTACCCGCGCGGTCGTGTTGCCCCAGGGGAAATTTGCGGAGTTTCTCACGCTGCAGGGTAGTGAACGGCGCAACATGCTGCAGCGATTGTTTGGGCTTGAGCTATATGGCGAACGCTTGGCTAAGCAGTTGCGCCATGAACACCAGGAGAACGATAGCGAACTCAAACTGCTGGAGGCGAAG
This sequence comes from Bacillota bacterium, assembly GCA_012838035.1. Taxonomy (GTDB): domain Bacteria; phylum Bacillota; class Limnochordia; order DTU080; family DTU080; genus DUQB01. Next base: position 8,472 of record DUQB01000140.1, read on the forward strand.
CAGGCCGAAATAGGCGACGCTTCACCGGCAGCCGTAAAACAGGCTGAACAGCTGGTGGCCGACGCGTTGCGGCAGCAAAAAGAAATGACGGCTGAGTTTACCGCGTTGGAAAAAGAGTACGCCCAGTGGGCGCAGGTATGGAGCTTACAGGGTGAAATGGCTGAGGTAAAGCGGCGCTTGGCCGCACTGAACGCCCAAACGGAACAGATGCAAACCCTCGCGCAAAGCCTGATCTTAGCCCAGCGGGCAGAGCTGGTTCGGCCTACGTTGGTTGCCTATCAGGCGGCTGAAAAAGAGGTCGTCGACGCGCAGGAGGTCGTCGAGGCGACCAAACGGCGTTTAACGGCTGCGGTGGACGACTTAACCGCAGCGCAAGCGGAGCGTGCCCAGGCTGAAAGGCAGTGGACGCAGGAATCGCCGGGGTTATACGGTCACCAGGCCGATCTTAATCGTGCCGTAGAGTTAGAGAAGCAGCTGGCGCTGTTGCAGGAGCAGCAGCAGAAAGCGCGGCAAGAGTTGGAACAAGCGCGGCAAAAACGGGAGCAAGTGCGGCAAGAGGCGCGACAAGCGCAGGCGGAAGCAGAAGAGGCGGAGCAACAGCTGGGGCAAGTACGCAAGCAAATACTGGCGCGGGCGATAGATCCGGAGCAGCGCGCACAAGTGACCGAAGCGGTTGCTATCTTAAAGCGGTGGCAGGAAGCGCAGCAGCAATGGCAAACCGAGCGGCAGGAGTACGAAACCACTATGGCTGCCGTACGGGCCGCCGCAGAGCAGGAACAAGAAGCCGGAGAAGCCGTGCGGCGGGCGCAAAACGACTTGGACGAATTAAGGACGTTGCGTGACGAGCATACTCATGCTAAGCCTTGGGACGAGGATGAGCTGGACTTTCAGCGCAAGTCGCATCAGGACGATGAGCGCGTTGTCTACCAGATTAAGACGCTTTGGCCTAGTCTGCAACAAGCGACCCAAGAGTTGACGGATTTGGACGCTCAGCTGGAGTCGTGCAGGATAAAGCGGCAAGAAGCTGAGCAGGCGCACGAAAAAGCCCGGCTGGAACTGGCCCAAGCAAAGGAGGCGCTGGCTCAAGCCGTCGGCGCTCTGCAGGATGCTCAACACGCCGATATGGCGGCGACGTTGGCTAAACAGGTGGCCCCGGGCCGACCATGTCCGGTATGCGGTTCGCTTGAGCACCCCCAATTAGCCGCGTCCATCCAAGAAGAGCAACTGCAGGTGCTGGAGCAGGAAGCAGCTGCTTGGCGAGAGCGCGTACAGAACCTAGAGAACGTCCTGACCGCCCATGTGGCGCGCTGTTCACAAACACAAGCGGAATACGATCTGGCGGCCGATCGCATAGAGTCGGCTCAGGCCGTCAAAGTGCGCTGGGAAAAGGAGCTGGCCGTGCTGTGGCGGCAGTTACCCAAAACCTGGCGGGAACTTGAGGCGCCCGCATTGCCGCGGGTGGTGGAGCAAGCGGAAAAAGACCTGCAGGAACGGGAACGGGCGTATAAGAATTGGCTGCATAAAGAGCAGACTTTGGAGAAAGAAGAGCGAACACTCATCACGGCATGCGCTGATGCGGAAAAGGATCTTTCGCGTCACACTGCAACGTTGCAGGCGGCGCAAAGCCACTTGGAGCAAAGCGGCAAACGCGTGGAAAAAGCACGACAACATGCGCAGGAACTGCAACAGCAGCTGGATCAGATACGCGGAGATCTGGCCGTAGATGATATTGCGTCGACCGCTGCGGCGTATCGGAAGTGGGACAGGGAAGTCGCCGATTTGCGAACAAAAGAGGCCCAGTGCGAAAAGCGGGCGAGTGCAGCTAAGCAGCGCTGGGAGGAAGGTCGTATCCAGCTGCAGCAATTAGATTTAACTATTGCCGTACATGAGAAGCAAACAGATACCTTGCGGCAGCAAGTCGCGGCGCTGCAAGCCGATATCAGCGCGGTAACCGGTGGACGGACAAGCGCGGCGGAAGCGCTTGCCGCCGTGGCCAAGAAGCTACGGCGGTTGGACCAGAGTCGTACGGATGCGCAAGGGCGAGAGCAGCAAGCCCGGCAGAAACACCAGCAGGCTCTACAAGATCATACCGGTGCGCAGGAGCGACTGAGTTTGGCACATCAACGGGCGGCTGAAACACAAAATGCCTTAACCGCAGCGTTGCAGGAACACGGCTTCATTTCTCCCGCCGATGTCCAGGCGGCCTTACGCTCGCCGGCCGACCGTGAGGCATTGCAGGTCAAAATCCAAGAGTACCAGGATGAGCTCAAGCGGTGGTGCCAAGAGGAGAACCGCTTGGAACGGTTGTTGGCGGGGCGCTCCATGAGCCAAGCGGAGTGGGAAGAGCGGCAAGCGCGACTGGATACTGCGCGTGCACGGCGTGATGCCGCATTGCAGGCCTATGCCGTGGCGGAACAAAGCTATAAGGAGTTGTCAGAGCGCTGTGAACGCTGGCAGCTGTTGGAAAAACAGGCCGCTGCGCTGCGCTCCCGCAAGGCGCGCCTGGATGAACTAGCCTCGCTGTTGCGCGGCAACGCTTTGGTCGACTTCCTCGCCGAGCAACAGTTGCAACAGGTGGCCTTTGACGCCTCCGCTTACTTGGGCAAACTCACCGCCTACCGTTATGCGGTGGAAGTGGGTTCCGACGGCAGCTTCATCATCAGAGACGATGCCAATGGAGGATACCGCCGCGCCGTGCACACCTTGTCCGGCGGCGAAACGTTTCTTACATCGTTGGCCTTGGCTTTAGCCCTATCGTCCCAAATTCAGCTGCAGGGAAAGTATCCTCTGGAATTCTTCTTCCTCGACGAAGGCTTCGGATCGCTGGATCAAGAATTGCTGGACGTAGCGATGACGGCGTTGGAAAGGCTACACCTGAATCGCTTGCATGTAGGTATTATCAGCCACGTGCCGGAGTTGCGTAATCGCATATTAAGGCGCTTGATCATAGAAGGCGCGGTTCCGGGGGAACGCGGCAGTAGAATTGTAACTGACGTCTCCTGATAAGGGGGTGGTTACGGTGCATCAATATCGGATTGAGTGTGTTGCCTTAGCTAAAGAGCCCATCGATGCGGTTTGGCAGCGGATCAGCGGCACGGCGCAGGAGATTCTGCGGCGTTATGCTCCGCATCTTTCGTTTCATGAACCTGCGGATACTTGGATGGCGTCAACCGACGAATGGCACCACTGGCGCGCCGATTTCGCCGCCGCAGAGTGGGTCGATAGAGGTACGCTGTTGTATGCGGCGCTTGTGGTGCTGATGCTCCGAATGGATGCCGATCTGATGGATTTTGTGGCTACTTTGTACTATCGCCCGGATGAAAACGGCGATTGGATTGAGTGCGGTTGAGTGCCCCACATGTCAAATAGTAGTGCAGTATGATGACGAACCTGCTGATAAACCGTACTCTACTTTAGGTAGTGAAAGCATTCTGCCGGAGTAGAGCATCTCGGTCCAACAGGGAGGTTTGCTACCAACTTCCCTGTTCTTACCGTTTTCTTAACGAAAGGAACGAGTCGATGATTCTCACCCGGATTCCCTTTACCATCAGTGCGGATGAGTTGTTTAGTCAGTTGCATTTGGATCCCGCCGCGGATTACGCCGGTCAAATAGAGCAACTGGTCGCGCAGGCTGCTGATCTGGCCAATCCGAAAGCGCTTTTTAAAGTGGCCTATGTAGAAAGCTGCGGCACCGGCACGGTGGTTATCGACGGCATCACCTTTACCAGTCGTGCGTTGCAGGCGAATTTACAGGATGTGCACCGTGTTTTCGCCTACGTGACCACATGCGGCACGGAACTGGATGCCTTGCGCAGCCGCTACGCGGACGATACCTTACTCCTGTATTGTCTGGATTGGATGAAAACGGCTGCCCTTAAGGCGGCCAACCGGCATCTGGTCGCATTTATTAAAGAACGCTATGAGTTAACCAAAATCGCTCAGATGAATCCCGGCTCCGGAGACGCAAGCGTATGGCCTATTGAACAGCAAAAGCAACTGTTCCGCCTGATCGGTCGGGTGGAAGAACAGATTGGTGTTGAACTCACTCCGACGTGTTTAATGGAACCTAATAAATCGACCTCCGGTATCATTTATCCCACCGCAACCGAATTCGTCAACTGTGCCCTGTGTCAGCGTCGGCGCTGTCCCAACAGACGAGCGCCCTTCGATGCGCGGTTGTGGCGGCAAAAGATGGGTGAGGAAGTGGAGTACCCCAACGGTAGGTCGTAGGTTCTGAGCCTGGAATACGTTGCGCAGGGGAGGCGGGATAGATGATGCGCGTCGTTAGTTACAACATCCGCACCGGCATCGGAATGGATCTCAAGTACCGGCTTGATCGGGTCATCGACACCTTGCAAAGCTGCCGCGGCGACCTCATCGCCTTGCAGGAAGTGGATGTATACTGGGGGGAGCGCACCAACTACGAGAACCAAGTACGGCTTTTGGCGGCGGCATTACAGATGGAGAGCTTCTTTGCCCCCATCTACACCCTGCCGGCGAAAACGGCCGGCGCGCCGCAACGGCAGTACGGCTTGGCCGTGTTGAGCAAATTTCCCTTTGCGGCACAGCAAAACCGGCTCATGACCCGCCTTTCTACGCAAGAGCTCAACCCCACTCCCAGGCCTAACCCCGGTTTTGCCGATGTTACCGTCACTGTGGCAGGAGGTTCGCTCCGGCTTCTCAACGTGCAGTTGGACTACCGGCCGCAGCCTCAGGTACGGCGGTTACAGGTTGCCGATATTCTACAGGCGGCACCGGCGCCCGGCCAAAGGACGATACTGCTGGGCGATTTCAATGCCGCACCAGACGCGGCAGAGCTGACGCCTTTGTATGAACGGTGGACGGATGCTTGGGCTGCGCGCGGCGAAGGAGAAGGGTTCACCTTTCCCGCCGATCATCCGGTCAAGCGGATCGACGGCATACTGCTCTCGGCAGGGCTCAAAGTAGAACGCATATTTGTCGGCGATTCGCAAGCGTCGGATCACCGCCCGATAGTCGCCGACATTGTGCCGGTGTAGAAGAGCGCCTTTAATACCTATAGAACTACATTTAAATATAAGGGGCGTGTCAGGACGCCTGCGCAGCTATGTAACCCCCACGAGGACGCGTCGGGGGTTTATCGCGTTCGGCCGGCGCTTGACCGAGCTGCGCGATCGCAGCGCATTCCAGCGTCAGTATCCTCTTTTAACATTTTTGTGCAGAAATTTGCAGGAGAACCAACGCCGGTGTGTAAACTAAGCTAATAAGTTAACTTATGGAGCGGTC
>DUQB01000141.1 GCA_012838035.1 Bacillota bacterium
GTCGTGCGACGCAATACACATGCCGAGTCCTCAGGTTGGACTGAAGTCGGCGGCGCCGGCGCAGATGCATTCCCGGATCCGTCTAGGCTGGTGGCGACAGGCCCGGCCGAGCAGTACTTGGTGTGGAAGAGGCCGAACCTCCAGTGGTTCACGCTGACGTTGTACACCCGTGACGTATCCTTGGTCACGCGAGATGTACAGGTTGCGGTGTCAGCCGAGCAAGGCGATTGGCAACCGTTGGCTACTGAAGTGATTGATGCTGTATTGTCAGCCGACGGCTGGTATCAGGTGAAACTCAGGGGAGAGAACAGCAGTCTCCCGTCGGCGGCGTATTTACGTGTGCTCATCGACACGGATACGACCCTTGCGGCGAACTACCAGTTCGGCTACATTGAGATTGCGGCGCCGAAGTGAAAGCGTGGTAGGAGATGAATACGAGAACAAAGGGTGAAACATATGGCAAGGAAATGGAGCAGGTGGTGCTTTGTAGCCGCCATGTTGCTCATGTTGACTGACGTAACAGCGGCGCAGCTGCCTCAACCTATCGTGGCGAGTACCTATCGGAACCCCATCAATTTGGGGAACATGGGCGATCCCTACGTCTTACGCTGGAATGGACGCTACTATTTGTATCCTACTACGGGAGGGCAAGGCTTGCGCAGCTGGGTGTCCGAGGATCTCATCCACTGGCAATCGTTGGGATATGTGGCGCAAGAGCCGGTCGCCAGAGGCGCTTATGCGCCGGAGGTGATCTACTGGAACGGCACGTTCTATATGTACCTGTCCCGTCCCAATGACGGCCATTATGTGCTCACAAGCGAGAGCCCCACCGGGCCTTTCACACAGCAGACGCAAAGCCTGGGATGGAGTATCGACGGCTCTGTGTTTATTGATCATGACGGCCGATGGTACTTTACGCATGCTGCCGGCCGAGGCATTCGCGGCCACCAAATGAGCGATCCGTATACAATCGGACCCGAGGTCCGCCTGGACTCCGATCTGGGCGGTTGGACGGAAGGCCCGGGCATCTTCTATCGCCAAGGGTTCTACTTCATGACCTACTGCGGCAACCATTATCTCAGCAAAGGGTACCGCATCCATTACTCGGTGTCCGATACCGGTCCGTTGGGTCCTTGGCAAATGGCGGCCAACAACCCCATCGTTTTGAACACGAGTGACGACTTCAGCGGATTAGGTCATAATTCCAACGTGATCGGACCGGATTTGGATTCCTACTATATGGCCTACCATAATCGGCAGGTGGAATTCGGTTCATCCATCCGTTTGCTAAACATTGATCGCTTGGTGTTCAATGGGAAGAAGCTGAGCGTACTGGGAGCAGCGAATCGGTCGCAACCCGTGCCGAAAATGGCTGATTTTTATACCTGGATAGACGAAGATGGTTATGACGATCGCTGGCAGGAACTAGTTATAGATGGCTTGCAGCTGTTGGTCGGTCGACCGGAAACGGCAGCCGATTACACGGCGGAATTCAACTTCCATATTCAGGAACGACCGACCCAACCGCACGCGTTTATCGGCGCGGTGTTCTCTTATGTCGATGCCGCCAACTTCATCTATGTGATTGTGGATCTCACAGAGCATCAGCTCATCGCCGTCGCAGTGCGGGAAGGGAGACACGAACCGCTGGGCGACGCCCCACTGCCCCGGGAGTTTGACTTTACCAAGCTGCACACAATTCGGGTGGAAAAGGATGGGCATCAGGCTAGGATCTATTGCGACGGCATGCTCAAGTTGCAGTTGGCACTGGGACAAGTTGAGGGCGGCAAAATCGGGTACGTGTATAAACAGGTTGAGCCGGTGTTTCGCTTTACCGCGTTCAGCAACGATGTGAGCGGCTCGAGCGATTACAACGTCTATAAACCTATTCCAGGTGAGATAGAAGCGGTGCATTATCTGCAGGACGACGGTCACTTCGCCCAGGGAGGTCGGGCTGATAACCCCTTGCGCCGCGGAGACGCTACTCGGATACGTATCATAGACGATAGGTATGTTTTACAGTTGGCGGCAGGTGAATGGACGCGCTACAACA
>DUQB01000142.1 GCA_012838035.1 Bacillota bacterium
CACGACAGGTTCATCTTGTTCGCGTCGAACGGCGTAACCAGAATGAATACCGCATCTTCCGGGTACTTCTTCGTTACATTCAGCGCGGCGCCGTATTGGGCGACCAAACCTTCGCCCCACCATTTGGTCCGGATGAGCGGGATGCGTGAAGGATTCCGCCGTTCTATAGCAGCAATCACTTCTTCCTTGGGCAATGGAGCAAAAATGTCGTTCATAACGCACCTCGTACTGTTTTATAGTCTCCCCATTACAAGCTTAACTTGGTGACATGAGTTGTAAACCGCTGCGCTCAATTAAACCAGCGCCGTCTTCTACCATCCCTTCACTGATTACAGGCGCAACGCCGGCTTCCCAGTCAGCGCACCAGAGGATCGGCACTTCTAACTGGTCGTGCAGCGGATCCGCCTGGATGGTCTTCCGAACGGCGTCAAGTCTTACCCCGCCAAGGGCGTCGAAGTAGCCATATACGACCACCCCGCGCGGATACATCATGAGATTGTTGCCGGAGAAAGTTTCGAAGAACAGGTGCGCTCCCTGCGTATTGGTCAGCACCTGATACTCCCAATACCGGTCGGCTAAGTGGCGGAAGTCGAGCTACCGGTAGAATGCGGTCATATCGCGCATCATGTTCATCGAGATCCAACCGACCTTGGCGGCCCTACCCACACCGCCTTCATCGGAGGAACTGGTGCTTGGGGGCAGGTAATCGCTGTGGCGGCAACCATATTTGCTCATGCAACGCTTTGTCGCCACACGCAGATCCTGACGCAGTCGCTCTTCGTCCATGCCGGTCGCCCGCCCGATCATATCAAGCAACGCCAAGCCGTTGGTGGTGTAAATGTGCGCCGCGTCCCAGCCGGGCACCTTCTGTACATCCGTAATCACCTTGCCGGACCAAGGATCCTTGATGGCATCGGCGCGCGGATCCAACAACGTGACGAAGTGATCGTCCTGCCAACCTTTTTCCTCCAGCACCTGCAGGATTTTCTCCACCTGGCCGCGATACGGTTCACATACGGCTCCTTGACCCACGGAGTCCAGCATTTCCACGCCTACTTGCAGGGCGGCCATCGTCTTCACGGCCAAATAGGTCTGCTCTTTGCCGAACTGCACGGCGGGAGAGGCGTCATCAATGGTATTCGCCATGCCCATATCGGGAACGCCGTTGCCTGTCGTATCGCAATGCCTCAGGAATTCCATGGCTGAACGGATGACGTCGGCATGCCGCCGCACTCGGGAGTGATCTCCGCTGCGCCGCCAATACGCATAGCTGAGCAATATGTAATTGGTGTTCTCCTCCACGGGCATGTGGTGGTGATAACGCTGGCGATCAATATCGGTAACGCAACCGATGTCGTGGCTGAACATGACGGTACCTTTGCCGCGCTCGCCCAGCACGATCTCGCCGTCATGCGTAAACCGCGGCCATATATCCAACTGTAAGCCCAGCAGTTCGGGCCAGACGGCGAGATAGAAGGGCGCCTGCGTATACTCCACATCCAGCGTCGAATGGTAGTAACAGCTACCTTCCCACACCATGAACCACTCGCCGTGCGGAGTGATGGTCCACCAGGTATTGGCCAACCAAGAGTGCAACGTCAAGGCCATGAGATTGTTAATAGTGCGGCTCAGGTTATTGTTGCCGATGATCCCGTCGACCTTTTTGCTGTTATCGAGCGAAGCGGCGGGGTTCTGTCCGGCCCAAGCCGCCACAGCGTCGACGGATGGGAACTGTTGGGTATACCGGAAAGGCGCAGGCTCGCCGTATACGTCCAACATGGCGGGGGAGTAGGCGCACCAGCTCGCATGGATGACCGCCGTTAGGTTATCCGCACTGAACTCGGCTTCTACGGCGGTATCAACAACCTTCCCCACATGTACGACCAAACGATCCTGCTGCTCTACGGGAGTCTTCATTCCTGGGGAGCGGCGATCTTGGCGTCGCTCGGCAAGGAACTCCCAGGCGATGACGTCGTTTTCGCTCTGGTGATACTGAAAACGAGGGCAAACGATGCTGAAAAAGACTTTGCCCGTACCTTCTATAGGAACCGCCTGTGTCCAGCGAAAGTGCCCGGCTATCCTAGACAATTTCAGGGTGATGTCCAGTACGGGCGTGGTGGAAAACGCGGCGTCTTTCGGCCGAAACGGCGTGACGACGGTGAGTTCCAACTTCAGACCGGTTTCCGGATCAATGCCGGTTAATTTCATCGCCGTAGGCGAGGTGTCCTGATCCATAAACCCAAAGAGGTCTCCGGATTTGGTCAGGGGAAAAACAAGACGGCGTCCGTTTACTTCCAAGCCTGCGACAATCTCGCATTCTATACCCGGATGCATGCCGCAACGAATCATATATGCTTTACGTGCCTGGGGCTCAAAAAGCAACCCGTGACGACTGCCTAATACTGTAACCGCATCAGTCATCAATTGCATGGTAGTTACCCCGCCCTTTCCTTGCAATTCGTAGAATGAGGTTAAACGCTACTCATAGAACCATCTTAACGCTGATCGCAGCTGAGGGGCTATGGCTACACCTGGCGGCGATATATCCCCAATTGATCTGCTACGGGGTGTTCTTGCGGCTCGCTTCTGGAGGTGGTGGAAAAAGACGCTGACAATCCGGAGCCTAATTACGAAGCTTGCGCGGCGTAACGCGCTTTTCCAGCGGGGCATGACCTGTCAGATACGATAAACCTACGTTCGGGACGCATTGAGCCGACTCCTGCGTTGCTGCGCCGGTCTGGTTGCGCCAATGTCGCCTTGTCGATCATAAGAGGCAATTGTCACCTATAGGGCGCTTGGATAAAGTACTCCAACCACCAAATTGTTGCCGTGTTTTGTTACAGCCCACGTCTCCGTTGAGCCGGAACTGAGCTTGCCTTTTTCGCTACCTGTCGCACCAGGCAAAGGACGGCGGGCTCTCGCTCAACAACCACTATCTAAGCATTTTCCTGCATGAGGTTGCTCGGGTGTTCATCACCGGTTTGTGCCACAATCGTTCCGGGGCGGGCAGGTATGGTGGCGTTCAGGTCAAATATATCCCTACTTGATACAGGGGAGTGAGTAACCTTGGCTGAAGTATGGTGGCCGAACCACGTAGTTGCCGGGGAAGTGGTGTACCCGCCAGGCGGCACATGGGGACCGCGCATACAACCCGCTTATCAGATCGTCCTCCTGCACTCCGGCAGTCTGGATCTTACTTCCGACGGCCAAACCTACCGCTTTGCCGCCGGCGAGACGATCTTATCGGCTCCCAATCGGACCGATTTCTTCCAGTTCGCCCTGGATGAGCAGACGCATCACAGCTGGATCACCATATTCGGTCCTCCGTTGCCGCACGCATGGTCGGCGCCCCTCGAACCGTTACCAAAGGCCATCCCTTTGTCACAACGTATGCATGCCTTGGTTAAAGAGGCCATCTATTGGTTCCACACCAAGCATATGCCGCAGTTAATGCTCTCTATCGGCTGCCATGCGCTGCACTTATTTCTCCAAGAGGCTAATATCGGTCCGCATCAGCGACGTGACGGCCACAAAGCCGTCTATTTGGCCGAACAGTTCATCCAAAGGCGCTATGCGGAGGATATTACTCTGGCGGATATCAGCAGAAACGCCTTGGTTAGTCCGGAGTACCTCTGCCGGTTATTTCGTAAGCAGGTGGGGTGTAGTCCCACGGCTTATTTATGGCAGTATCGCACATTAAGGGCGCTGGATCTACTCAGCGGCACAGGACTGTCGGTGGCGGATATCGCCGCGGCTTGCGGGTTCAAAACCCAATTTCACCTGCACCGGCGCGTGAAGGCCTATACGGGACTTGCGCCCACGGAATATAGAAAGACCCGGCAAGGGGCGCCAAACTAGCGTTGCCGAGCGTCCGGTTCAGGGGCTATGATCAAGCCCATCCCTAACTTCATAAACATTGCCGGCTTATGCGCCTTTTCTTCGTGCGCACTCCTCCTCAGCCAAGTGCCTCACCAGTATTCCTTGCAGGGTTACGGTTTTTGTAGTGGAATATTAGACGAATGAGGATTATGCGCAACACCGCAACTCAGCGCTTAGATAGGATTGGTATCTTCTCTTGCAACCGAACAAGCCTATTATCGTACAAGGCGATGGGTCGATTCTCTTGGAAGTCGACTCGGAGCAGTATGTAGCCGCCCGCGATTTGCTGGCGCGCTTTGCAGAATTGGAGAAGTCTCCCGAATACATCCACACCTACCGAGTAACGCCGCTGTCTTTATGGAACGCGGCTTCTTCCGGCATGGGCGTGGAAGACATCATCGCGCCTTTGGCGGCATTAGCGAAGTTTCCCATTCCGCAGAACGTGGAGCGAGACATCCGGGAGAACATGGGGCGGTATGGCCGCGTCAAACTGATCGCGGCAGACGGAGAGCTCTGTCTCGTCAGCGATGACGTTCCTTTGATGGTGGAGCTGAGTAACGCCCGGCAAGTGATGCGGCATATCACCCGCATCGCCTCTCCTACGCAGATGGTGGTGGAGCCGGGCAAACGCGGCCACATTAAGCAGGCGCTGATCAAAATCGGTTATCCTGTGGAAGACCTGGCCGGTTATGTGGAAGGTGAACGCCTGCCCATTGAGTTGCGCTCGGTTACCCGCCGAGGGAAGTCGTTTAACATCCGCCGTTACCAGCAGGAAGCGGTGGAGATATTCCATGCCGGCGGTTCTCTGCACGGCGGCAGCGGTTGCATCGTTCTGCCTTGCGGCGCGGGTAAGACCATCGTGGGCATGGCAATTATGAGCGAGCTGCAGACGTCTACGCTTATTCTCACACCCAATACCATCGCTTTAAGGCAGTGGATCGACGAACTGCTCGACAAAACCACGCTCACGCCGGACGATATCGGCGAGTACTCGGGGCTGCGGAAGCAAATTCGGCCGGTGACGGTTTGTACGTATCAGGTGCTCACCTACAGTAAGCGCGGTGCCGATGGGGAGACCGAGTGTCCCCATTTCAGCCTCTTTGCCGCCCGCGATTGGGGCCTGATCATCTACGACGAGGTACACCTCCTGCCCGCGCCGGTGTTCCGCATCACGGCTGAACTGCAGGCTCGCCGCAGGTTGGGTTTAACGGCTACTTTGGTACGCGAGGACGGCTTGGAGGACGACGTCTTCTCACTCATCGGACCGAAGAAGTTCGACGTGCCCTGGAAAGATCTCGAGCGGCAAGGATGGATCGCCACCGCCCTCTGTCATGAAGTGCGCATCAATATGTCCGACGCTTTACGCATGGAGTACGCCGTGACGCCGTCGCGCCGCAAGTACGCCGTGAGCGCTCAGAACCCTAAGAAGGCGGCTGTGGTCAAGGCTCTCATCGCCGGGCATCCGGATGAGCTCGTATTAGTCATCGGGATGTATCTGGATCAATTGCAAATGTTGGCCGCAGAGCTGCAGTGTCCTTTGATTACCGGCAAGACCCCCGTGCGCGAGCGAGAACGTCTTTACGACATGTTCCGCAAGGGCGAATGCCGCCTGCTGGTCATTTCCAAGGTGGGGAACTTCAGCGTCGACTTGCCGGACGCTCAGGTGGCTATAGAGATATCGGGAACTTTCGGCAGCCGACAAGAAGAGGCGCAGCGTTTGGGCCGCATCTTGCGCCCTAAAAGCGACGGCGGCCAAGCGCATTTCTATACCATCGTCACACGCGATACGGTCGATCAAACCTATGCCGTGAACCGCCAACGCTTCCTCACTGAGCAGGGGTACTCCTACGAAATCCTTTATGAAGAGGAAGTGCTCGGCGATGACGCCGTTTAATCTCAGGCATCATGATCACAGGCGCGGGAAGTTGATACTGATCCCCCGTCCGCTTCATCGGAGAAAGTAGGTTTATGATGTCCAAGTACGATGCCGTAGTGCATGAAAACGTCCCCATCATCGAGGTTACCGAATCTGTACTGCTCGACCAACTGCTGGCCGATCCCATCTTGGCCTTTGCCGTCGTCAAACGCTTGGGGCCGACGGCTGCTGCGATTGATCCGGTTATGCTGGAGCAGGTAATGAAGCAGTTGGCGAAATACGGACATCTGCCAAAGGTTGTGTAGGTATGATAACCAGCATCAAATTAGACTCTCAGCTGCGTTTTACCGCAGAGACTTTCAGGCCGTTTTCCGAAGTGGAATTACGTAACTTGAGCAAGACTTGGGGCGGCTCCGGAACCTGGCGTAAGACCGGTTGCATAAAATACATCCTAGACAGCTTGGCGCAACCGGAACGTATTCGAGAGCGCTTGAGCATACTGCCGGAGATGGATATGGCCGCCTTATGGATTTTGCGGGAACAAGGCGGCGTGATGAGAGCGGGCGATCTGGAATGGATACTGCGCTGCTACGGCTACAACCCCTCCGGCGGCACGACCCTTGGTTACAACAGATGCGTTTATGTGCCGCAACTGATTCAAAACGGCCTGCTGTTATGGGACCAGGAAGATTATTTCTTTAGTTTGAACAGCAGATCGATCAGCAGCCATACTTTGGTTTGGATTGACGGCCGGATAACGGATGAGCTGATGGGGCCGCCTACCATCGTCCCTCTGAATGCGCATCCCTTGCAAGCGCCGGCGGATGCGGCGGCCTATCGTCGCCCGTCTCATGTGCTGATGGATTGTCTGGCCATTACCCGCGCCCTACAACAGATGCAGGGTTTGCGTCTGACACAGCAGGGAACGGTGCGTGTAGCGGATGTTCGGCAGTTCGCCAAACTGCTGGGCTGGGAAAAAGGTGCGACCTACGCAGGGTTTACGTTTCCCAACATTGTTGAGGTCGTCCTCGCCATATGGACACGCTGTCACTGGCTGGTAAAAGGCGACGGCGAAGTAAAGCTGACGATCACTCCCGAGTATTTCAACAGCAAGCCTTTTGAGGAAATCGTCTCCCTGATGATGGGCAGTTACTTGGCACGGCCTAGGGTGACGTATCCTCACAGCGACATCATCTATACCGGCGAAGAGGCGACCTTGCCGGTGGGGCTGGTTTATTGCATGCGCGCCCTGCCGGAAATGGCGCGGACGTATGCAACCTCTCACTTTGCGGCGGCTGCTTACCAACGGATCGGGGACTATACGATGCGCTTGCGTCCGTATTACCAACAAAGGCCGGGGCTCGCGGAAAAGGATGCTGACGCGGAAGCCAAAAAACAGTGGCTGACGATTGCCGATACGCTTTGTACGGAGATGCTCACCGGTTGGATGTATTGGTTGGGCTTGGTTGCTCTACAGCAGGAATCCTCGGAGGGACTTATCTTCCGTTTCACCGAATTCGGGCAACGGATTATGGGTTACGGCGTCCGAGCGAAAGCGGCGAAAAAAGCGGCGGAAACGGCGGGGCCGGCTTGGGTGGTGCAGCCCAACTTTGACGTGATCGTCTATTTGGACAACGTGACCCCCGAGCAGCTGGCCTTTCTGGAAACGCACGGCGAACGCCGACAGATGGAGATGCACACGGCCCGCTATGTTTTGACCCGCGAGTCTATTCATCACGGGATGGATACCGGCACCTCGTTGAAAGACGTCATCGCCGCGCTGCGTGCCGGCGCAAGCGCCGCGCTGCCCCAGAATGTGGAAAGGGAAATTCGCAGTTGGGCGGAGTTGAGAGAACGGATCACCGTTCATCCTGCATGTCGCATCATCGCCTTCGAAACGAGCCGAGAGCGTGATCGAGCTTTGCAGGCGGGTCTTCAAGGGCGTCTCTTAGGCGACCTTTATGTACTGGCGCCGTGAGAATTGGAACTGGAGGCATTGTTGCAAGGAGTCTTTTCCGCTAAAAGGCCTTCCATCCTATTATACGATTACGTGCAGAAGCCGCTCCCTAACCTACGTTTAGGTGAGGACGGTACCGTGGTATGGGCGGAGGACAGCGGCGACCTCTTGCTTCCCGGTTTGTTGGAGCGCTGTACGGAAAACCTTGCCGATAAACGGATGATTACGTCGCAAGCGCTGAAGAGAGTCAAACAGGCGGGGATCTCGGCGAGCGCTTTTCTCACGTTTCTGCAGGAGCGCTCCATGAACGGCGTACCCGGGCTCCTCGAAATGATGATCCGCCATACCATGGGTACGCGCAAGGTAAAAGCCGAAGGCATGCAGGCGTATGTTTTGCGGGTGAAAGACAAGCGGCTGTACGAGGCGCTGACGACGAGTAGAAAACTGACGGATTATATTCTGGACGTACCCGGACCGGATACGCTGCTCATCAAACCGGAGCGTGTCGCGGAGTTCCGGAAGGTCTTAGAGGAGCTTGGCGTCTACCTGGAAGGCTATGGCAGCATAGACGAGCGCCCGGATTGGTCGGAAGTGATGAAATATATTAAGCCATACATGCGCTTCCGTAGTTCCCGGTGGGATGATTAAGTAATTGAGCCCCTTGCTGCGCATCCTATCGACCACCATATTGCAAGCTTTAGGCAACGCCGTATACCGCGATCGGCGCAGTCGTAGCGGCGGAAATCGGAGCTGCCGTCAGCGGCGGTCACATGGACGTTTATGCATAAAAGATAACTGAGATACTCCGGACTTACGATCTCTTCAGCCGCGTGAAACAACGAATTGCTGTTAAAACCGGCGTCGAGAAACAAAACGTAGACGTCCGGAGAGAACACCTTGCCATAGGGCCTTTCTGCATCGCACGGCGTATCATGATGTCCCTGCACCAGTTCCTCACTACGCAACCTTTGAGCAACCCAAGTTCGGTTAAACCCGCGGCGATGTCTTTTGGCGGTAACGGTGGGAACGCTCATGGTGGACAGCTTTGCGGTGATGTGCAAGCCATACCGACTGACTAGAACAGGCGATTTCTGCTATGCAGTGCGTCACTCCATAGATTTTGCATCTAGGGCGCTGCGCGGCGCAGTAAAAATGCACCAACCTACCAGGATGCCGATCTGTTCCCGCCGAATATTCCAGAATTTACCATAGGCTGGTTTTACCCATCCTGCGGGCGCTCCGGATGCAAAGCGCGGCATTGTCGGGCGGAGGACAAGAAAAACACGCCGGCACCTGTCTGTGAGCCAACCAACAGTGGGGCCGCCTAAGGAAAGGACATGTTTGGGAGTTGGGGCAACAGGTATAGGGTAACGTCCAGCGATGCCGTGTAAAATGTGACAACTCTATTGTAGCTTGCAGGTTTCGTTTTGCAGAGGGGCGAACTTACTGGCGTTGGGGCACATTGCCTTACTGATGCCGGCGCGACGGCTGAACCAGGCAAATATTGCGGAGAAGTTTCAGCAAGTACTGCATGGCTACCGGTCTTTAGCATTGCCATGCGTAGCGTAAGCTAAGAATCTTCGCTGTTAGGAATGACACATAGGCGCTGCTCGGCATAAGGCGAGTCTGC
Source organism: Bacillota bacterium (assembly GCA_012838035.1). GTDB lineage: Bacteria > Bacillota > Limnochordia > DTU080 > DTU080 > DUQB01. The sequence goes on from DUQB01000142.1 coordinate 9,343, forward strand.
GCCCCTTGCCTCCGGTCTGAGAGCGCTTTTGATCCACAGCCATGTCTGGGAAGTTAAACGTTAACCCAAGGTCGGGATGAGGCAAAGCGGGGGCGAGGATATCTGCGGTTCCGTTCTCAAGGCAAAGCCGTCCGATCAGACTATACGAACGAGCAGTCAACAGCATAAGGGGGATGTTTGATGCCGAGAAGAAAACACATGCAGTTTTGGGTACTGGTAATGGCTATGTTGGCGTTGTTTGCGGGCTCCGGCTCAGCGGAAAAAAAGCAGCTGACCATGTGGTTGCCGTTCGATCAGTTATCCGATTGGTCGAAGGACTTCATTGCGGAATTCGAGTCGAACAACCCGGATATCGAGTTGTCGGTTGAGATCATGCGGGTAACGCTGATGCGAGAAAAGTTAATGGTGACTATGGCCGCAGGTATGGCTCCGGATATTGTCTACGAAGCGGCGAACATGGTTTTTCCCCTCATTCAGCAGGGCTTTATGCTGCCGTTGGACGATTACCTGAAGACCAGCGGCATAGAGGGGGATCTCATCCCCGGCGTAATCGATGCGTTCCGGGTCAATGGGAGGACCTGGGCTCTGCCCTACTCGATTTGGCCATTGGGCGACGTTTATAACATGACCGTCATGGGCAATGCGGGAGTGGCGCAGCCGACCAATTGGGATGAGATGCTCCGGGCGACGCGCAGACTCACGCAAGTCGATCAAAGCGGCGTGAGCGTCTATGGTAACGTGCGGATTCTCAACAACATTCGGGCGTTTAACTACCTGGACCTCGAGATGGAACAGCTTGGTGTAATAGGCGTACCGCCCCAAAGCGCCACGGCGAGCATTAATAACGATGCGGGGAGAACGGCCCTCTCCTATCTGGTCGACATCGTGCAGGCGGGCATGCCCGACGGGCGTACCCCTGGTTTGGCGGAAATGTTGCAGAACAAAATCGCCATATACCATATGGTGCCCGGCTGGGATTTGGTGAGAATCGCAGACCAGGTAGCCGCTTTGGATCTGGATATCGCCTACACGCGGATGGTCGGTCCGGAGACGGGTAAAGACATCGTCATGTACAACGCCGGGTCGCTATACATCACCCAATCTTGTAAGAACCCGGATGCGGCGTGGCGCGTCATCGAGGCCTTTATGGAGCCTACCACGCTGAAGAACCATATCCTGGCCCATGGGGCTTCGCTCTCCATGCGCCGTTCCCATATCTTTGACGATCAACTGCGTTCATTTCCCTTCGCACAGCAGTTGATGGGTACGCTGATAGAACCTCTGAGCTTAGGCTCACGTCATCCGTTTTACGCCAACTTCCGCGAAATAGCCGGCGGCTTCATATTGCAGGCCTTAAAAGGGCAACTCTCCATTCCTTCCGCGCTGGAACAGGCCGAGCGGGCGATAAACGTCGTGCTGAGCGATTTTATGTAACATAGAACCATCAGGTGGTAAAGCATCTGCATATGTAATTGATGTGAGGAGCAGGCAAGCGGTAAGGCAAGCAGAGGCCTGCTCCTCGCGTTTAAGCGGATAGATAGACGCCTCAGATTACAACCAGCCGGATTGGTAGTTGCATTAAGCCGCTGCTAGGATTTTTCCTCACTTTTTGGGATCTAAGCTGAGTAAAGCGGTCTGCCGCAGCTTTCCTCACTGGTGGAGAACCGCGCCGTACGCCGAGAGAAACGCTTGGCTACGCTTGTCGGAATGGGATGAACAAGGTGGAAGAAGGTGATGCCCTGAGGTGTTGCTCTACAGCCGCATCCCACAGCAGCGGTTCCTACTACCGTTAAACCGGGACCTTATAGGGCATCATCACCGAGGTCTTAAGCGAGTAGTTCGCTGCCTTCCCGTAGGACGCTCGGCAGCGTGATCTGTTTCGGCGGCGCCGCCGAGTCGCTCAACCTGTTGATGAGGATTTCCGTCGCTAAGCGGGCGGCTTTCTGCAGCTGGCGGTCGATAAGCAGCAACGGCGGATGCCAAGCGGCCAACACGGGACCTTCCGCCATGGTCACAAAACCTAGTTCATCCGGTACGCGTATACTCAACTCCTGCGCCACCCTCAGCGTCTCCATGGCCACGAGTAGGCTGGAGGCAAAGATCGCATCCGGTCGGTTGTCTGAAGTGAGCAAATCTCTGAGCCTCTGCGTAAAACCTGCTCCCGCAGGCACTTCGTAAGCATACGGCTGTTGCTGCTGCGCTACCCAGGCGCGATACGCCGTCAAGCGATCCATCAGATCCGGTTCATTCGCCTGGCGGCCGACAAAGGCGATCCGTCGGCGTTCGCGTGCCACCAGTTGATGCAATGCGTGATGGACAATCTGAATATTCTCGCACCAGACCCAGTGCTCATGGGATGCGCCGCGGCCCAGGACAACATAGGGTATACCGGCTTCCTGCAGGTCGTTGGTGACGGTGCAGCTGCGTGAAGAGGCGACCACAATCGCGCCGCAGAGCCCGGCATGCCAAGTGTGCTTTCGCCATAAATGCGGTCCCAACTCATTCGATTCCGGATCCCTTGGTAGGCGCATGATGGTTACGTAGCGTCCGTTCGCACCGTCCAGTACGCCGTCCAAAATGGCTGTAGCCCAGTAGGCCTGGGCGG
>DUQB01000143.1 GCA_012838035.1 Bacillota bacterium
ATACTCATACGCTTCATTCGATACATGTGATCACCTCCTGCCATCCTGTACGCCAATAGTCGCGATAATCCTTTGGGACGGGAATTGACTATTCGTAGAAATCACTGTCTTGTCGCTTGGTTGGGGTGTCAACTAAAAGAGCTATGTTTTGTGAATAAAGGTCCGCTGCGGGTGGATAGACCGCATGGCATACGGCGACGAATTGAGATGAGTAGAAGAAGGGAATGCCGCCAATGTCTGAAACGCAGCGCCCGGGCGGCACTTATCTCGTCACCATCTACGATCCGACTGTAGTCGCTCTATTATACTCATACTGCTACGACATCATCTGGTCAACCAGTCGGGGTAGATGCTCTTGCATACTTTGCGCCATCGTTGTGCTAAACAATGTTTGGTTGGTTAGACGCATAGCCAGCACGGAGGCAATCCAGCTGTTGGTCCAACCAGCTTCGGCGCACCAAGCGCCCCAACCCGCATCTGCCGAGCTTCCCCAGTACTCCCACAATTGATCGTCAAAACTCCGCATCCATGCGCCATCTAAATAGGGATGCTTAGGCGCCGACACTTGGATGCGACAGAGGAATTCGGCCAACTGCTGCTCGGCGGCAAGCAGGGTAGCATCTTGCGTTACGGCAGCGGCTTCGTGTAACCCTAGAAAGGCGTAGTTGGCCGTGTATAGCAGATCGCAGGCAGGATCACCGTTATTTTGAATAATGGAGGCTTCATTGGTACCGTACTGTTCATTTGATGCGGGAGAGGGGTAGCGTCCGAGCTCCCGCGGCCCCATCAGCTCATAAATAGCCCCGCTGGGCTGCATCTGGGCCATAAGGTCCTGTGTGATTTGCCGTAACCATTGTCTGTGCTGCGGCGTGTCTTCAATACGCAGTAAATATGCTAACGGCAACAGCATGCGAGCCATTTCTTGCGTCAGACCATTGGTCCATTGCCATTTGGGATATGCCTCCATTGTGATTTGGATTGCCCGTTTGGCACGTTGTAAGAATGGCTCATAGCCGGTAAGGGCATAGGCCCAAAGGAAACAGGCCCACAGGTAGCATTCATAGTGGGGCGACAAAATGATGATCTCTTCGGCAAAGAACTTCTTCCAGCCGTCTGCGGTTGACGGAAAGGACGTATCGCGCAAAGACCTTTGGCGAAAGCCGAGCTTACCGGAGGTGCGCAGGTTGGCCAATAAGCAACACAGTATACGCTCGTTCCACTTGACCTCATTCAGCAGAACAGCGGCAGCTATAGAAGGCAGCAGTACCCGGGCGTTGTCATCACCGTAGAAAATGGGGGCGCGTTCATACCAGTTGACTAAACCGTAGGTTGGTTTCTCCGGATCCGCATGGAAGAAGTCGGACGAGAACCAGATGCGATCGAGCAACTGCCGGGCTTGTAGTTGATGCGCCGGATTGCGTGCAATGACCCAGGAGTACGCCATGACCAGCGCAGCCTCGGCCGTACAATCCGCTCTGATGGTTCCCAATAAGCGTTGCTGACCTTGGTAGTCAATTGCGGACGAGAAGCCTTCCAGCGCGCCGATTCCCGTATACGCATCGGCGATGATCTGACGATCGAACCAGTCCGTTACCTGCTTAAACGCCGCCGCTTCATGAGCAGGCGAGATTTCAGCATCGACGGTGGCGACAGGCCTTACTGCCGGTTCCCAAGGCGCAAGGAGCAGTTGCTCGTCCTGGGCAAGCCAACGCAGCAGCTGCTGCCAGAGCGTCCGCCAAGCCTCTATCGGCGCGTACCTTCCCCTGACTACGGCGCTCAGTTTGGTAGCGGCGATCAACACGGGATTGTCCCCTGCTTCCAGTAGTAGGGGCTGAACCGTGTTCGGCAGGCCGTATACGGCTGTCGTGTATCCGGCTACTTTGGCGCTTACCAGATGCCGCCGGAAGGTGGAGTCAGACTCCGGTCGCATGGGTAGTATCCAGCAACTGTGCGCAGAGAGGATGCTGCTCTGCTGTAAGCTGTCGGCAAAGAAGTCCGAAGCTACTACGATACGCTCGTGTTTCGCGACTTGAGCTTCGTGGATGTGAATACCTGGATACGCCGTCGGATACTCAACATAAATGCGCATCTTTTGTCGCAACGCGGCCTGCAAAGTTACTGCATCTATGTCTGTGCCGGCGACTGGGTAATCATCGGCTAGTAGCAAAATACCCGCACCAGGTTTACCAGCTGCTATCGCTTCCGTGAAGCTGGTATAGCAAACGGCATCCAATCCGGATTGCAAGACGCAGTTGTAAAGATCGTTGTTTGGCTGACATACGAAAACAAGTTGGGACAAGGGGTAGCCTCTTTTCTTTTACCCTTCCGGGCGCTGTTGGGTGATTGCTTCCAGGTGTCGTTGAGTCGCATGCGTGTCTGCTTGGCAATAAAAAAGGCCATCGGCATGATGCAACCGACGGTCCTTGGTTGTTCGCACCTGTGCACGGCAGCTAAGTGGAGATGTCCAACACGCCGGAGGTATGGCCGGCGTGTTGGACGTAGCTTAGTCTGCTTTCACAGATGCTGCTGGTTGCCTTTAGCGCTCTATCACTTCTATGCCGTCAACGTAAGCTCTGAGGGTGCGGCGTGACGTCCAGAAGGATACGGTAACCCATTTGGCGCCTTCAGGTGCGGTTACGGTGAGGCTGGATGTGGTCCAGTCTCCGGAAGGCAGACCAATGAACAACGGGTCGGAGGCGATGCGGTTTTTGCCGTTCCAAATGCCCTTACTGCCGGATAAGGTGAACTCCGGCGCCCAGTAATCATCTTCGCCCCACCAGCCGCCGTCGGGCCAGAACTCGACGTAGAGATCGAGTTTGCCGGTATAGGGAGCTTCGTTCACGACATTAATGGCGGTTACGTTCACCGTGTACGTTTTACCTGCTACGACGGGAATGGGCTTGCAGGCTACGTGCACGCCCCAGGGATCGTTTTCGGGTTGCACCAGAATCTCCATTGAGTAGTTGCCCTGATAGACCACTTTATCGGAGAGAGTGACGGAGTAATCGTTACCTGCACCGGATGCTACCCAACCGTAAGGCGTTAAGCTGAGGGCTTGTTCTCTGGTGGCGCCCGGTAATAGTGTTTCGAAATCGGCATTCAGTACGGTTAACGATGCGGCGAGGATTGAGCTGCTCATGACCAAAAGAAGACACAGTGCTGCTAAAACACCAACCAAATAGCGTTTACTCATTTAAGTACCACCTCGTTTTCTCAGCCTGGCAGGTAGCTGCAGGCTTTGGGATTCACTAAAGGAGTTCACCGTCAAATGGCGAGTTCCTCCAAGTCCTCATCCGCAAATTCATGCTTGTCGTAGTCCCGGAAGGGGATAGGACGGAATTGGTTTATGAACTTGGTTTGCGGTGGTGGCTCTACCCTCAGCTTGCTCAGTATCGCGGTTTGGTGATAATTGATGTCCTGGCGTAGGAAACCGGTTATGGATGAGGAACGTATACGACGAGCCGGTCGCTTAGGTGAAGTAACAGCGTTGGAGATATGGCCGGTTGTTTGGAGCATGCATACGGCACGGGAAGCGAGTTGATTCTAGATGCTTGATGTAATGGGGCTGCTGCAAGTGGCGAAAATTGATACTCACTGTCACATCTGGCCCGGCGCTGAAGTGGAGGAATCAGCACGGCGGTTGATCACAGCAGGTCGGATGTTGGGCATTACGGAGTACTGGTGCTCTGCGCCCATTACCGAGCCAAACGGCAGCTGGGCGGACGTAGTGAAAGCGAACGACGCCATTTTGTGGGCAATGGAAGCATTTCCTGATGCAATTCGAGGATTGTGTTTTGTTATTCCCGGTTACTTCAAAGCGGCTCTGGCTGAGGTTAAACGCTGTTTGGACGCGGGTATGATCGGCGTGAAGCTGTATCACCAGTACAAAATCCAAGACCCGGCCGTGTGGCCCGTGATTGAGCTGTGCATAGAGTATCAGGTCCCTATTCTGATGCACGCCGGATATCTGACGGATCCCGCCACGTTGGCGCGCCAACCGCGGATTTCGCATGGGGCGGACTTCGCCGCCATTAGCGCCCGTTATCCGGAAGCGCTTTTGATCAATGCGCATATAGGCGGTGGAGGAGATTGGGAGTGGACCATTCGGGCTCTGCGCGATGCATCCCCGCAGGTATATGTGGATGTGGCGGGTTCCAATCTGGATGACGGCCAAGTGGAGTACGCTGTAGAGCAACTAGGCGTTGAACGGGTGCTTTTTGCTACGGACGGTACCATGGCCGGTTGCGTAGGCAAGGTGCTGGAGGCGGACCTGACAGAGGAGCAAAAGCAGGCCATATTCTACGGAAATGCCGCCAAGCTGTTGGCTCTGCAAGGGAAAAGGCCGCTGGCTGAAGGCGTAAAGGGAGGGGGTAAGCGATGATCTTCGATGTAAACGCCTGGTTAGGGGTTTGGCCGTTCCGCCGGTTGCGAGACAACGAGCCGGAAGCATTAGCGGCGCGGTTACAACGCTTGGGAATAAGTGCGGCGGCGGTTTCACAAATCGACGCCATTTTCTACCGCAACGTCCAGAGTGCGAATGAACGCCTGGTTGCAGCCGTGCAGCCTTACAAGGACATGCTGATACCTCTCGCAACGATCAACCCCACTTATGTACACTGGGAGCGCGATTTGCAGGAGTGTCATGAGCAGTTGGGCATGCGCGGCGTGCGCCTTTTTC
>DUQB01000020.1 GCA_012838035.1 Bacillota bacterium
CTGTACGCTTCTTCAAACAGAGTCTCGCTCTGTTCGCACGCTGTTCAGTTGTCAAGGACCAGATGGATCCGCCGCTCGAGGCGACTTTTACAGGGTAACACACTCGCCACCCTTACGTCAACTACCAGCTTTGTCCATTTGTAGAAAAAACTAAGTCACAAAGGATGTCTCTCAACTGGCATGTCATAAGATATCATGCCTCTCACTGCAAGGTCAAGAGGCAAAGCCGCGGTTTACGAAGGCCAGAATTGCTTATGTATATGCGCAAAATTCACATTGCCCGGCACTAGCGCCAATTACTAAACCGGAATGAACCGCCGCGTCAAAAAGGCTGCCAATATGCCCACTACTACAGTAAGCATAATGCTCCGCGTCTTCACCGCCACGACACCGGCGGGCACGGCTGCAATAACATCCCTCATGTCCAATCCCCATAAGGTCAAATCGCCCGGCTTTGCTTGCAAACCAGCCATGAGCAACGCCCCCAATAGGGCTGCAGGCACATAACTCAGCCAGCGCTCAAAAGGACGAGCTATACGCTTACCGGCGAGCATCAGAATCGGGACCACCCGCGGTATGAAGGTCAACAACGCCGAGCCTACAACAATCAGTACGATGGACTGATTCTCCACAATACGATGCCCCACTTCATTTCATCTTCTCGTTCATGTAAGAAGAGACGTCCGTTGATGCGATATGCCCTAAAGAATACCGCTCCCAAGGCTGATTGGACGTCGATACGCGTTCTCACACTTCCGCAATAAGTCCTGCTATTTGCTCTTCAACCTGTCCTTCAGCATAACGCCAATGGTAGCCGCTATGGTAGCCGCAGCAATAATCGCCCAATATTCATTGACTATGGGCAAAGCTATACGATAAACCAATGCGGCTACTATGGCCACAATGAGCGTTGTCCGTCGGCGAACCTGCATAGCCAATAGCGCTAGAAACATGGCGACTAAGGCGAAATCTATGCCCCAACGCGTGGGGTCAGAAACCGCAGCTCCGACAACTGCACCTGCCACCGAGCCTAACACCCATGACAGATGAGAACACACCTGCAAACCGGCCAACCAACCGCTGGTATAGCCATGTTCTTGCCCCTGCACGCTGATGACGGCAAAGGTCTCATCCGTCAGCTCGGCAGCGACGGCAGCTACACGCCAGCGCGCCAAATGACCGAGTTTTGGAGCCAAGGCGGCGCTCATCAAAAGATGGCGCAAGTTGACGACAAACACAGTCAGTACGATCGCCAAACTGTCCGCCCCGGCAGCCAGCAAAGCCACTATCATGAACTGGCCTGCGCCGGCATAAACGAGTACGGACATCAGAGTGGTCCATGCCAAGCTGACTCCGGCTTGAACCGCTAGAATGCCATAGGCGAATGCGAGGGGAAAATAACCCAATACGACAGGCAGGGCGCTTTTTGCACCCTGCCGGATTGTATCCCTATAGGAATTACTACTATTTAACGCCACTGAGGTCACCTAATCCGCCACGTTATAGGATACTGCGCATCACCGACGAACCGTGCTTCAAAGACCGAGTCTTCATTATGAACACCTAGCGATTCCGCCTTAATCGCGGGGACGCATATGTGGAAATAGCAATACGTCACGAATGGACGCCGAATTGGTCAACAACATCACTAAACGATCAATCCCGATCCCCAGTCCGGCAGCAGGCGGCATCCCGTACTCCAATGCTTCCAAGAAATCCTCATCGAGCTCTTGGGCTTCCTCGTCACCTCTGGCCCGAGCTTCCATCTGCCTTTCAAAGCGACCTCTTTGATCGATAGGATCATTCAGCTCAGAGAAGCCATTGAGAATCTCCCAGGTGTTCGCATAGGCTTCAAAGCGATCCGTCACCAAGGGGTTCTCGGCATTGCGCTTGGCCAAAGGCGATACATCGACCGGATGATGAGTAATATAGGTAGGTTGTACAAGATGCTCTTCTACCTTATCTTCGAAAACGGCGTTGAGCACCTCTCCCACTGTAGCGTCATCCTTCACGCTTACACCTAGGTTTCGAGCCTGCGTCACTGCTTCACTATCGGTCATAGACAGGATATCGAGTCCGGTATGCTCTTTTACGCTGTCATTCATCGACATACGCGGCCAAGGCGGCGTAAAGTCGAGCTTCATGCCTTGGTATTCGACCACAGTCGAACCAGTAGCCTGCACCGCCATATAAGCCGTCAATTCTTCTGTAAGCCGCATCATATCCTCAAAATCCGCATAGGCCCAATACGCTTCCATAGCCGTAAACTCAGGATTGTGCTTCGTGGAGACACCTTCATTGCGAAAGTTTTTCCCAATCTCAAAGACGCGATCGATGCCCCCCACCAACAGCTTCTTCAGATAGAGTTCCGGAGCGATGCGCAAATAGAACGACATGTCCAACGCATTATGATACGTAACGAAGGGTCGCGCGTTTGCTCCACCTAAAACAGGGTGCAACATGGGGGTTTCCACCTCAAGAAAGCCCTTGTTCTCGAGGAACTCACGCATCGCCTTAATGATCTTACTGCGCGACTCGAACACCTTTCTGGCGGCGGAGTTGGTGATCAGGTCGAGATATCGCTGCCGATATCTCAGTTCTACATCCTTCAAGCCATGCCATTTTTCGGGTAATGGACGCAATGCTTTGGCCAGCAGCTCGAACGTCTTCATCTCGATGCTGATTTCGCCGCGGTTGGTACGAAATACGGTACCGTTCACGCCAATGATATCGCCGATATCCAAACGACCAAGATGGGTATAGGCCTCCTGACCCAGTAGGTCAACTTTGGCATACAGCTGGATACTGCCCATAGTATCTTGTAAATCGATGAAACAAGCCTTGCCGTGACCTCGCCTGGCCCGAATGCGTCCGGCAACTGAGACTTCCGTACCTTCGAGCTCTGTGAAGTTCGTAATGATGTCGGTAGAATAATGGCTCTGGACAAAACGACCACCAAAGGGTTCTATCCTTTGCTCGCGCCACTCATCTACCTTTTGCCTGCGTATCACCATTTGATCAGATAGTTCGGAATGACCGCCGTCATGCGTCACTGTGCGCAACCCCCAACATTCGTGACGTTATCTATGTAAAAAAAGCTGGCTAGTAGCCAGCTTCTGGCACTTAACCGGTTGTTCCGTTGCGCCTAATGTTGGATCTCCATAATTTGGTATCGGATTATGCCGACAGGTGCATTCACCTCAACAGTAGCGCCAACAGGTTGTCCCATTATAGCTTTCCCTACAGGTGATTCATTACTTATCTTTGCTTCGCTCGGATCCGCTTCGGCTGAACCAACGACGACATATTCCAGTACGTAGTCGGTCTCTAAGTCCTTTAGTTTTACCTTACATCCGAGCGTTACCGCATCAACGCCGGTACCGTTGCTTTCAATGATACGAGCGTTACGCAGCATTTTCTCCAGCTTAATGATGCGACCTTCTACAAAAGCCTGCTCGTTCTTGGCATCGTCATACTCTGAGTTCTCGCTGATATCGCCAAACTCCAAGGCCTGTTTAATGCGGTTTGCAATTTCCCTACGCCTTACAGTCTTTAGGTGTTCCAGTTCCTTTTCCAGCTTAACTAACCCATCAGGTGTGAGGAGTGTTTCTTTTTCCACCATAGAAGGGCACACACCCTCTCTTAACTTTGTTAGCGTGCCTTCACAGCATCAGCGGTTCTTGCAGTAAACACAAGCACCAACCTATGTGGTCAGTGCTTTCCTACGTTGCTTCGGCACTTGCTGGTAACATGCTGTAGGCAGTTCACGGCGGACATTATATATCAGATCATTAATGGGTGTCAATGCCCATGGTGGGACGTCAGGACTTCCGGAAGTGGAAATCGCAACTGCAGCAACGCAGGTCCAGGGACTGGTATCCGGTTAAAATTGGCTCTTAC
>DUQB01000144.1 GCA_012838035.1 Bacillota bacterium
AGGTGAGGTTGTTCACATACTTCCTGCATTCATAGGGCGTACCTAATGTGCCGCCGATGTTTTTTCCCAACCAACAGGCGTATACCTTGTCTTTATAACGGGCAAAGTCGAGGACCAGCGTCATGAGCGTAACCTCCCGGGCTATCTGTTAAGTACTTGTCTTATCCTCAGCGTAATAGGGGGAACAGGGATAATCCATGCACACTAGTCGCCTGCACCTGGACAAACATCGCGAATTGGCTCGTGCAGGCAGGAAGATGTGCGCCTTGCAAGAAGAAGTTAAATTATTAGCACCTCATGGCGGGGCGAAAACCGATGGGCTATATATGGATACCTACGCAGGCTTCCTGGACCATCGACATGGTTGGTCGACTACCGGCGAAGGCTCACCAATGGCGTACCGTGTGGCATGAGAACCCGTTCTACCAGTGGAATGTAGCGACGGGACCTAACATGCGCCTGCAGGTGGGCAACGAGCGCATCATTCTGAACAAGGGCGATTGTTTGCTGTTGCGACCATATACCCGCCACACCGGTTGGGGCCCCGTAGAAGACGGCACCGGTTTTTACTTCGTCCGCTTCATGACGGATCCCTGCCCGATTTATCAGAAGATTAGTCTTCTTAGTCAACGTGCCGAACCTGGATATGCCGACCAGTACTTGGTGCTGCCGGAATTGGGGCAGCTTAACGACTACGATGCCGTTCTGGCCACGTTCGCCGAGATCGTGCACGCATGGCTGGAGCAGAGACCTTTCTATCAAATGTATATAAGTACGCTGTTGCAACGTATGCTGCTCACCGCCGTACGTAGCGGCATTATGCCCCTTGATGACGCCGGCAACTTGCGATTGGAATCGCCGCGCCGCATGGAAGTCCTCAAACAGGTGCTGGAGTATATCGACCGGCCGTGAAAAATGCGATATATGTCCATCATCCGGTGACGCACGTTCATGGACAACTGCCGGCGTTTCTCTTATTCTTTATACGAAGTAATATTGTTTGTAATCTCGCCCAAGCAAATGCGGCCGGGACCCAATAGCAACGATAACAAAAAAAGCAGGAGGTCGAGGAGTGAAACTCTCTATTCTTGCAAATCACTGTCACGTTTTTCCTGAAGAGGTACGACCTAACGGTTCTGTATCGAGATTATTACAACTGATGGACCATTGCGGGATAACCCAAGCTGTAACCTTTGCTCCGTTTGCATACCAGTTAAAGGGGACCAGCTTTGAGGGTAATGAATGGTTAGAGAAACAGATAAGAACCGAAAAAGAACGTTTGATCGGTTTTGGTACCATTGACTTTTCATCTACAAATATTGCAGCCCAAGTAAAGCGGATTGCCGACATGGGGTTTTACGGGATAAAACTTCACCCAGCGGCTCAGGGCTTTCATTTACTCTCTGAAAAGGCATATGAGGTTTACCAGGAAGCGGAAAAGCTAGGCCTCTTTCTCAGCTTTCATACAGGCATACATTGGCACCGCTTGCAGGACTATCACGTGATCCACTACGACGAAATTGCCTACCATTTCCCCAAACTCAAGATAAGCCTTGAACACGTGGGGGGCTATCACTTCTTTTTAGATGCTGTTGCAGTCATCGTGAATAATAGCCGGGTCCGGGAAGGAAAAAGGGTATCCAACATATACGCGGGGCTAACCAGTGTTTTTGACAAAGACAAAAATCGTTATTGGTATCTTGGCCGTGATAAGCTCCTTGACCTCCTGTGGCAAGTGGGTCCGGATCAACTGATTTTTGGGCTGGATTTTCCCTATAACCAAGATGACGATGTGTTTCCGGCCATTCAGACCATAAAATCCTTGGGACTAACCCCTGAACAAGAACACAAGATCCTAGGCGGGAACCTCTCTATTGCTTTAGGCCTAGAAAACGGGAAGAGGGTAAAGGAAACCTGAGATAGATACATCGAGTCGAGAGGTCCGAGATGCCTGGGAGAATGTGGGGTAAAATTCAGGGATAATTAAGGGGGAACAACTGATGAAGCAGAGATCCGCATTGGTGTGGTTGTTTGTTACCTTATTATTCGCATGCTGCATTATGCCGATTGAAGCAACTACCATTACCCACCTTACCTATGGTGCCCACGGCCCGGAATGGCTTGATTTTCTCAAAGAACGTGCTGAAGCATTTAAAGAGCTAGAGCCGGATATCAATATCGATTTCATGGTAGCTGCAGGCGACTACGCCACGCGGTTCATGGTAATGGTGGCAGCCGGAGCGCCACCTGATGTCACGGACTTTTACCCGGCACTAGCCGGCGACCTGATTACACAAGGATACTTCCTTGACTTAGCTCCTTTAGTGCGCAAGGCGACCGATTTAGAACCCTCCCGATTTTTCGCACCGGCCACTTTGGAAGCTGTTAGCCATAATGGACAACTATGGAGTATACCAATTTATATTAATCCTCGAGTCACGTACTACAACAACGATCTCTTTTCAAATATGGGACTGCTGAATCCATCGCAATTGGGCGATGCTTGGACGTGGGCAACCATGCGTGAGAGCGCGCGAAAGATCACTCGTGACACGAACGGCGACGGTACTATTGGTATATTCGGCATTGAGAATCTCTCCTACTACTTGGGGTGGCAGCAGTTAATCCACCAAGCCGGCGGTCAAATG